>JBAZTN010000017.1:0-11375 GCA_041661895.1 Methylobacter sp.
TTGCCAAAAGCTGCCCGCACGCTGGTACAAGTCTTCAAAATTTTCGCCTTTTGGCGGCGCTGCAGTCACAAAGTTATCGGTCCAATGCCGCAACACATCTGCGTCGATGTCGTCAAAACGCTTGCCTTCCCAATCGCCAAAATTAAGCTCCTGCAAGCGCGCATCGGTGGTCACTGTGTCTGAAAAGGTCTCAGCCAATTGCAGACAGCGTGTTAATGGACTGCTGAATACCTTGCAGTCATCATCAAACTCGGGCAGTTTGTCATGCAGGTTTGCCATCTCGTCGGGAAAACTGTTCGCCAGGGCAATATCGCTTTGCCCGTAACACATACCCGGATCGGTAGCGGTTTGGGTATGACGAATTAAATAAATATCCATAAGGCACTCACGCTTAAATAAAAAATAGTCTCGGCGACTTGCTGGCTTGCGCCCAGGCAATCGCCGGTATAGCCGCCGATATGGCGGTAAAAATAATGCCCCAGAAGCAGGGTCGCAATCAGTACCGGAATGATTGTCAATGCACATAAAGCCGGTAATAACGCCAACGGCAACAACGCGATGGCAGTAGCAAAAGCTAATTCCTGATAATCAGGCTTGTAAACAGCTCCCGATGCTTTGCTGTCATTTTCACGCGCGTATTCATAACGCTGCATCAGCAACAGCGGTGACAAGCGGCTCATGCTATGCCCGGCCAGCAAGACTAAAGGCACCGTGGAAACAGGCATTGCGCTGAGAAAACTGATCTTCAGCAACAGCATGAACAGCAGCCCGAGAACTCCATAAACCCCGATATGGGAGTCTTTCATGATCTCCAGAATGCGCTGTTTGCTTGTGCCGCCGCCGAAACCGTCGCAGATATCGGCAAAGCCGTCTTCATGCAATGCGCCGGTCATCAAAATGCCGGCAATTAGCGCCATGATCACTGCCGTAATCTGCGGCCAAAGCAAATCCGCCAGATAAAATACTAAAGCGCAGCTGCCACCAACCAGCCAGCCGACTAACGGCAAATAAACGGCTGCCTGAGGCAACTGCTTGTAATCCAGAGTTTGAGGATGGGGCAGACGAGTATAAAAGCTGAGGGCTAACAGGAATAGTTTTAGTTGGGGCATGGTTGTTTAATGATCAACCCCGGCCTCATCAAACGTAGCCATTTCATTTAAAAACACTACTGCCGATTGCAACAACGGATAGGCCAAGGCAATACCGGAACCCTCGCCCAAGCGTAATTCCATATTCAGCAAGGGTTTTGCATTGAAATGATGCAATAACAGCTGATGACCCTGTTCGCTGGAAACATGGCTAAATATGCAATAATCCAGCACATGAGGATACAGCTTGCTGGCGACTAACAGCGCGGTGCTGGCAATAAAGCCATCGACTAAAATAACCATCCCCAGTTCGGCAGCTTTGAGATATGCGCCAACCATCATGGCGACTTCAAAACCGCCGAAGGTGGCTAATACATCCAAAGGTTCTGTTGCGCCTTTATGATGATTTAACGCCCGCTGCAATACGATTTCCTTTTGTTGTAATTGGACATCATTTAAACCGGCTCCGCGGCCAACGCACCGCACTAATGACAGGCCGGTTAAACGATGCATCAGTGCTGCAGCGGATGAGGTATTGCCGATGCCCATTTCGCCAAAGCCGATGCAGTTGCAGCCGCTTTCATATTGGCGCAGAACAAGATCGGCTCCCACTTGCAGGGCTTTGCAGCATTCTTCAGCGGTCATCGCTGAATGGGTTAAGAAGTTCTGGGTGCCTTTGCTGATCTTTGCATCAATCAGCTTGGGATGACTGCCTAAATCAGCGTTAACCCCTCCATCAACAATCAATAATTCTATGTTGTGTTGACGGGCAAAAACACTGATCGCAGCGCCCCCGGCCAAAAAATTGGCAACCATTTGCGCGGTAACGGATTGTGGATAGGCACTGACTCCGGCTTCAACAATGCCGTGATCTCCGGCAAATACAAGGATGCATGGTTTGTTTAAACTGGGGGTCAGGCTGTTTTGAATCAATCCTATATGTAAGGCCAGAGATTCCAGCTTGCCCAATGCGCCTAATGGCTTGGTTTTCTGGTCGATTTTTGTTTGCAATGCAGAGCCAAGAGTCGACGACGACTGCATGGATGCAGGAGATAGAGCAACGCATGGAGCGGTTGCCGAGAGTGGAGGGATGACAAAATTTAGCGGCACGGTCTATTCCAAACGTTTTCAAATAATAAGTCTTTAAGGTCTTTACGATCCGCCCATTGCTCCTGTTCCAGCATCGGTTTGTCGTAAAATTTATCCACATGCCCCAAACATAGAACAGCGAAAGGCTGGCTGTCTTCAGGCATGTTTAACAGCATTTTCAGTGCTTCCGGCTCAAACATCGATACCCAGCCCATGCCTATGCCTTCCGCCCGTGCCGCCAGCCACATGTTTTGTATGGCGCAGGCCAGCGAAGCCAAATCCATTTCCGGCAGGGTGCGACGGCCAAAGACATGCTGCTCCCGCTGCTCACATAAGGCGGCAACCAGCACTTCCGGGCACTCCAGTATGCCCTCCACTTTCAGCCTCATAAACTCGTCTTCACGCTCGCTTAAAGCCTTGGCGGTGCGGATGCGCTCCTGTTCGACCAAGGAATGGATAGCTTTGCGCAGATCAGGGCAGCTGATGCGAACAAACCGCCATGGCTGCATAAAGCCGACACTGGGCGCATGATGCGCGGCATCAAGCAAGCGGTGCAACAGGTCCGGAGCGACGGGATCAGGCAAAAAATGACGCATATCCCTGCGTTCATAAATAGCTCGATAGATGGCGTCACGTTCCGCCTCAGAGTAACGATTTTGGATCATGTATTTATAAGCTCAGGTACGAAATCATTACTTTTTTTCGATAATTTTGATTTATTTTACTATCAAAGATTATACGGATGAACTGCTTCAAAGACATTCACTTTAGCTTTGGTAGCAAAAACCGGCGGAGTCCAGCCAGCTATTTCGTGCCCTGTGTGAAATCATGCCAGCTACAGGACCTGATTGCGTATCGATAAGACAAGGACATAAAGCTTTCGGTTCGGCAACTCAGGCGCGTCGCCCCGCACATGCACTGGCCTGCATATACTGATCATTTTGTTAAACCATTTGCATTTTTTACTGTGCCGCCTTCAGTGGCAGGCTTGACCGTAACCGGTGTTTTTCAATTTTCAGTCTTGTTTTTCAGTCGATAGCTTTTGATCGATAGAGTGCGGATATATCCTCATCACCATAACCTTCTGCCATTAACCGTTCATAATCGATAATCGTCATATCGATGAGCGTGGTCGTTGCGCCGGTTTGTTTTGCCATGCTTTGACAAATTTTCAGGTCTTTATGGTGCAACGCCAGCTTAAAGCCCGGAGCAAAGCTGCCTTGGGCCATGGTTGGGCCACGATGCTGTAGAAACCAGTTGCCTGCCGCGCCGCCGGAGATGACATCGATCACTTTATCCATCGGCAGGTTTTGAGCCTGGGCAAAGGCCAGGGCTTCTGTCACCGCCTGATTGATGCCTGCTGCCATGATTTGATTGACCGCCTTGGTAGCCTGACCTGAACCGGTTGCGCCCATGTGCATGATACGGCTGGTCATGGCTTCCAGCACCGGGCGGGCTTTTTCCAGCGCATCCAGGTCTCCGCCGACCATCATCGCCAGCGTACCGTTTTTGGCGCCCTCCACGCCGCCGGATACCGGCGCATCAAGAAACGTCGCCTGTTTTTCGGCCAGCATAGCAGCGGCATTCTTGGCGGTTTCACTGCTGACCGTGGACATATCAACGACGACAGTACCGGGCTTGATAGCTCTAGCCAGTCTCTCTACCATTGCCAGCACATCCTGATCGGCAGAGACGCACATCAGCACAATATCGACGTTTGCGGCAAGGTCTTCCGCCTGATCGAAGGCTTTGACATTGAGCTCTTCGGCCAGACTTTGAGCCCTTGCCGCCGTGCGATTATAAACGCCGGTCAGGAACCCGGCTTTTGCGACATTCCTGGCCATGCCCTCACCCATCGCACCCAAACCGATCATGCCTGCTTTCATGTTATTTAGCCAGATAGGTATAAGACGTTAACCCGGCGATCAGCTCCTGCTCATATTCCTGTCGCTGCTGCTCGCTAAGATCGCTTTTAGCCAGTTTTTCCCGGTAGGCTGTTTTCAAATCTTCGCTGTTGATATGCACATAGTCCAGCAAGTCCGAGACATGTTCACCTTCCTGCAGGTCATAAAAATGATAGCCGTTGTCATCAAGTTCTATGTTGATGGAATGGGTATCGCCAAACAGGTTGTGCATGTCGCCCAATATTTCCTGATACGCGCCCAGCATAAAAAAGCCGATCAGATATGGCTGTTTGCTGTCGATTTCATGCACCGGCAGGGTTTTTTCTATGTTCTGTCCGTCGATGTATTGGTCGATGCGACCGTCGGAATCACAGGTTAAGTCCTGAAGGATTGCACGGCGTGTAGGCTGTTCATCCAGCCGGTGGATGGGCATGATCGGGAAGATTTGATCGATACCCCAGACATCCGGTAAGGATTGGAACAGTGAGAAATTACAAAACACCTTGTCGGCAAGCTTCTCACTCAGTTCCTGCAGTATGGTTGCCTCGCTTTGATTATTGGGATTCAGCTTAAGGATAAGCTGGCGGCACAACAGCGCATAGTTATTCTCCGCCTTGGCCAGTCCGGTAATGCTGAGTTTATCTTGAGCGAATTGGGTACGGGCTTCTGACAAGTCAAACTGCGCGTCATGATAATGCTCGACCAGATTGTGCGGTTCCGGCAAGGCTTGCAGCTCGGCGCTATTGGTATAGACCGATTCAACATCCGTCACATTGGTGATCAATACGGCATGATGTGCTGTGATTGCGCGACCTGATTCGGTGATGATGTCGGGCTGCGGAACCTGTTTTTCAGCACAAATATCGGCAAAGCTGCGCACTATATTCTGGGCATATTCATCCAGACTGTAATTGATTGAGGACTCACGCCGCGAATGGCTGCCGTCATAATCCACGCCCAGTCCGCCGCCTGCATCGACGATTTTCACATTAGCGCCCAAGCGATGTAGCTCGACGTAAAATTGTCCGGCTTCTTTCAGGGCTACCTTTATGTCGTGAATGTTCGCGATTTGCGAACCCATGTGAAAGTGCATGAGTTTCAGCGTATCCAGTAAACCAGCTTGTCTCAGGCGTTCGATTAGTTGCAGCAATTCATGGGCATGGAGACCGAATTTGGATTTCTCGCCACCGCTGTTTTGCCATTTTCCGGCGCTGATGCTGGATAGCCGGATTCTCACGCCCAGTTGTGGCTTGATGTTAAGGCGCGCCGCTTCCTCAATAATCAATTCAAGCTCCAGGGGCTTTTCAATGACCAGATAAAGATTCAGCCCCATTTTCAGGCCGATCAGCGCCAGACGGATATAAGCCCTGTCTTTGTAACCGTTACAGACCACCACGCCCTGATTGGACAGCGCCATAACTGCCAGTAATTCCGGCTTGCTGCCCGCTTCCAGTCCAATGTTGTCGGCCGCCAGAATACCTTCAACGACTTTGCGCTGCTGGTTTACTTTTATCGGGTAAACCGGGGTGTAGCTGCCTTGATAATCATTATTGACGCAGGCTTTTTGAAACGCTCCAGACAGCCGTGTCACCCGATCTTTTAAAATATCGGTAAAACGAACCAGTACCGGCAAGGACAGGTTTTTGTCGTTTAGCGATTGGGCAATCTCATACAAATCCAGCTCTATATCCTTATCCAGGTTGGGTTTTACGCACACATGCCCGCTGGCGTTGATAGAAAAATACCCTTGGCCCCAATTTTCTATGGCGTAAGTTTGCGCTGACTGCCGGATTGTCCACGACTCTGAATGACTTAAATGCAAGTTTTTAACTCCGCTATCCTAAATACAACAGAATTCTAATATAATGCTCAGTTATTTATTGGTTTTTTTTCAGGAATACAGATGCTAACTCCCTCCCAGTGGTTTACCGAGCAACACGCAGAGGCTGGATCAGCCTTTTCATTAAAAATTAAACAAAAGTTGCACGAAGAGCAATCCGAGTTTCAACACCTTGAAATCTACGAAACTGAAACTTTCGGAAACCTGATGGTGATTGACGGTTGCACCATGGTATCAACCCGGGATAACTTTTTTTACCATGAGATGATGAGCCATCCGGCTTTGTACACCCATCCCGATCCAAAAAGAGTGTGGATTATCGGCGGCGGTGACTGCGGGACTTTAAGGGAAGTGTTAAAGCATCCTTCGGTTGAACAAGCTGTGCAGATTGATATTGATGAACGCGTCACACGCTTGGCGGAAATCTATTTCCCCGAATTATGCGAATCCAATAACGACCCTAGAGCCGACCTGAAATTCATCGACGGCATCAAATGGGTAAAAGACGCGGCGCCAAATTCAGTAGATATTATTATCGTTGACAGCACTGACCCAGTTGGCCCAGCTTTAGGCTTATTCAGTGAAGAGTTTTACCGCGACTGCTTCGCCTGTCTGTCAGAAAACGGTATGGTCGTACAGCAAAGCGAATCGGCGCTCTATCACTTGAAACTGATCGGCGAGATGCGCAACGCCATGAGCAATGCCGGCTTAAGTCACTTGCAGACCTTGTTCTTTCCGCAATGCCTGTATCCTTCCGGCTGGTGGAGTGCAACGATTGCCAGCAAAGGCGAGCTGACAAAATTCAGGGAACAGGATTCGGCTAACAAACCTTTTGACACAACCTACTATAATGTCGATATACACAGAGCTTCTTTGGCTCAACCTGAGTTTTTCAAAAAAGCCTTATCTTTATAGTTAAATGCAAGACACGACAACCTTTAAACTCATCGAGCGCATCAGCACCCTGTTGCGCTCGGAAGAACGAAAAAAATACGCTGCCATTGGTCTGCAACCCATTCATGTCCAGGTGCTGGATTATTTGGCCAACTGCAACCATCATAGTGACACGCCCGCCGCTGTTACCGAATATTTTGGCTTGACTAAAGGCACTGTCTCCCAATCGCTGCAAGTTCTTGAGCGAAAAGGCTATATTGACAAAAACCAGGACAGCGAAGATGGCCGCGTTATACACTTGGCCTTAACAGTAAGGGGGGAAAAGCTATTAAATGAGATTCAAGCCCTGGATGTTTTTTCTCAGGCCGAAGAAGCCCTGGCATCCCAGGATTTTTCTACTATTGGCGAGGCATTAAAAACAACGCTTTTAGCATTACAGATTGCCAATGAATCTAAAAGCTTTGGTGTTTGTCACACCTGTATTAACTTCGATGAGGAAGATAACCACTACCTGTGTAATATGACCCAGTTACCTTTGAGCCGATCCGATGCAAATAAAATATGCCGTGAGCATATCCTTGCTGAAACCGAGTAACACAAGCTCTCACCCTAAACTAATATTGAGAATGCCCCATGTTTGATCCTAAATCCCTTGATGATATTGCCAACCGCTTGGCTGGCGCCATACCTCCCGGCTTAAGCAGCCTGAAAGAAGACCTGGAAAAAAGTTTCCATGCCATTTTACAGGGCGCGCTAGGCAAACTGGATCTAGTTACCCGTGAAGAGTTTGAAGTGCAAAAGCTGGTTTTGGCAAAAACCCGTTCAAAACTCGAAGACCTGGAAAAACGCGTTGCCGAAATGGAACAGCAAGTGCTTAACAAAGAAGACATGTAGAGTGCATTGCAAATGCATGAGCGGCTTAAATCGTCGGATTAAAAACCAATGGGCTTAGCTGTTGTTTACAGTCGCGGCCGCTCCGGCATAGAAGCGCCCTTAGTGACCGTTGAAGTTCACGTTGCTAATGGCTTGCCTGCTCTCAATATTGTCGGACTACCTGAAACAGCGGTTAAAGAAAGTAAGGATAGGGTTCGGGGAGCCATATTAAACTCCCGTTTTGAATTTCCCGCGCAGCGCATCACTGTCAATCTGGCGCCTGCCGATTTACCCAAAGAAGGCGGGCGTTTTGATCTGGCTATCGCCTTGGGGATACTGGCCGCATCCGGCCAGCTTCCCATCGCTAACCTTGATCAATACGAATGTGTTGGCGAACTGTCGTTGGGTGGAGAATTGCGGCCTATTAATGGCATTTTACCCATCGCCATACAAGCCAGAAACAATCACCGAAAACTGATACTGCCCAAGGAAAATACCGCCGAAGCGGCGCTGGTTAAGGATATTGAAATCATCCCGGCCATGCATTTGCTGGAAGTCTGCGCCCACCTTAGCGGGCAGAATCTGATACAAACAGAATTTCAGCTGGAAGAGCAACCCATGCAAACAGCAGACATAGATTTTGCCGATGTGCATGGCCAATATCACGTTAAAAGGGCCTTTGAAATTGCGGCGGCAGGTGCTCATAATTTATTAATGCTGGGTCCGCCCGGCACCGGCAAATCCATGATTGCATCGCGCTTGCCGACCATCCTGCCGCAGCTGACCGAGCAACAGGCACAGGAAACCGCCGCCATCGCATCGATCAGCGATCAGGGGCTGGATGTCTCCAACTGGCTCAAGCCGCCGTATCGCGCGCCGCACCATACCGCCTCGGCAGCGGCCTTGGTCGGTGGCGGCAGCAATCCCAGACCCGGTGAAATATCGCTAGCGCATAACGGCACCTTGTTTCTCGATGAGTTACCGGAATTCGACCGTAAAGTTCTGGAAGTATTAAGGGAGCCACTTGAGACCGGCCATATCACCATTTCCCGCGCCGCTCGACAAGTTGATTTCCCGGCGCGCTTCCAGTTGATTGCGGCCATGAACCCTTGCCCTTGCGGTTATCTGGGCGATGCCTCGGGTCGCTGTCATTGCACTTCAGAGCAGGTGATGCGTTATCGGGCAAGAGTATCCGGCCCGTTATTGGATCGTATCGACATGCATCTGGAAGTGCCCAGAGTCTCGCATGAAGTGTTGCGTAAAGGTTCGCCCAATGGCGAAGAAAGCAGTGAAAAAATCAGAGGTCGTGTGGTTGCTGCCCGCAACCTGGCCGTAGCGCGTAGCGGCAAAGCCAATTCGGCGTTAACAGCAAAAGAAGTTAAACAGCTCTGTTTGTTATCTGAACAGAGTCACCAGATTCTGGAGCAGGCGATGGATAAATTCGGCCTTTCGCATCGCGCCTACCACCGCATCCTGAAACTCGCACGCACTATTGCCGACCTTGCCCAGTCAGAAAATATAGAAACCGCTCATTTAAGCGAAGCGATCAGCTACCGCAAGCTGGATCGCAGCGTCTAATACACTGCACTATCCGGCATAACTTTTCATTTTTAACTATTGATGTCCAAACTAAACCCCCAACAACAAGCCGCTGTTAAAGCGATTGATCATCCGCTATTGGTGCTTGCCGGAGCTGGCAGCGGCAAAACTCGGGTGATTACCGAGAAAATCGCTTATCTGGTCAAGCAAGGCCTGCCTGCGCGGCATATTGCGGCGGTGACCTTTACCAACAAAGCCGCGCGGGAAATGAAAAGCCGGGTGTCCAAACTGCTTGATGACAAGCAAAGTCGCGGGCTGCGGGTATCAACCTTCCATTCGTTGGGACTGGACATACTGCGTGCGGAATCCAAGACGCTGGGCTATAAAGCAGGCCTCACCCTGTTTGACGAGCAGGACAAGCATACGCTGCTGCGCAACTTAATCAGCCACGGCGCAAAAGATTGCGATATTGACAACATCGATATTTATGCCCGGCAAATCGGGCAATGGAAAAACGCCTTTGTCACACCAGAGCAATCTATAACGATAGCAGCAGCCAACGAATACCCGGCGGCCAACCTGTACATTGACTACACCCGCAGCTTAAAAGCCTACAATGCAGTCGATTTCGATGACCTGATTCTGTTGCCGGTATTGCTGTTTCAACAGCACCCGGCCATTCTGGAAAAGTGGCAAAACAAGATCCGCTATTTGCTGGTCGATGAATACCAGGATACCAATATCACCCAATACCAGCTGGTGCGCTTAATCGCCGGTAATCTGGGGCGGTTTACCGTGGTCGGCGATGATGATCAGTCCATTTATGCCTGGCGCGGCGCACAGCCGG
Source organism: Methylobacter sp. (assembly GCA_041661895.1). Taxonomy (GTDB): domain Bacteria; phylum Pseudomonadota; class Gammaproteobacteria; order Methylococcales; family Methylomonadaceae; genus Methylobacter_A. Next base: position 10,075 of record JBAZTN010000017.1, read on the forward strand.
AGAATCTGGCGCAATTGCAAAAAGACTACGCCCGCCTGCAAGTCATCAAGCTGGAGCAGAATTACCGCTCCACGGGGCGCATCCTCAAGGTCGCCAACCAGCTCATCGCCAACAATCCCCATGCCTTTGAAAAAAAGCTGTGGAGCGAGCTGGGTTACGGCGATCCGCTACGGGTTTTAAGCCATAAAGACGAGCTGATTGAAGCCCAGCAGATCGTGTCTGAAATCATTCACCACAAATTCAAAACCGGCAGCAATTATCAGGACTATGCGATTTTATACCGCGGCAATCATCAGTCCCGACTATTCGAGCGGGGCTTAAGGGAAAACAACATCCCTTATTTCATCAGCGGCAGCACCTCGTTTTTTGCCTATTCGGAAATCAAGGACATCCTCGGTTACCTGCGCTTGTTTGTTAATCAGGATGATGATGCCGCATTTTTACGCATTATCAACACCCCTAAGCGGGAAATCGGCCCGACCACGCTGGAGAATCTCGGCGATTACGCCAATGAGCGGCATATCAGCCTGTTTGCGGCCAGCACCGAGTTTGGCCTGAGCCAAAGGCTATCCGAGAAAGCCATGCACCGGCTGGGAAAGTTCCGCGACTGGGTAATCGACACCGCAGACCGTATCGAGCGGGGCGATACCTTTGCTGTTATCGAACAGTTCATTGATCAAATCGGTTACGAGCAGTGGCTAAAGGAAAACAGCAAAACCAAGGAATCAGCCGACCGCAAGATGAAGAATGTCTACGAACTGGTTGAATGGCTCAAACGCATAGCCGACGACGGCAAGGATGCCGGAGGTAGAGCAACGCATGGAGCAGTTGCCGACAAGGAAACATACGGCCAAAAACCATTGGCTGAAATCGTCTCAAAAATCATGCTGATGGACATACTGGAGCGCAGTCAGGAAGACGAAGCCAGCGATCAGGTTAGCCTGATGACCTTGCACGCAGCCAAGGGACTGGAATTTCCGCATGTTTTTTTGATCGGCATAGAAGAAAACATCCTGCCTCATCAAAATAGCATCGAAACCGACAACATAGAAGAAGAACGCCGCCTGGCCTACGTTGGCATCACCCGCGCCCAGCGCACCTTAACGTTTAGTTATTGTACCCATCGCAAACGTTACGGCGAAGTATCCGAATGTGAGCCCAGCCGGTTTTTAAATGAATTGCCTGCTGATGATCTGGAATGGATCAACAAAAAGCAGCTAGCTCCGGAAGTCATAAAAGAACGCGGCAAGGCGAGTTTGGCACACTTGAAAACAATGTTGTCGTAATTGCACTGCTGATCG
>JBAZTN010000017.1:11385-27896 GCA_041661895.1 Methylobacter sp.
ACAGCCCTCCGAAGGCTGTGGTCAGAGGTTCGAATCCCCTCGGGCGCACCAATCATCCTGATTTACCCCTCTGTTACTCCTCGCTAAGGACCTGTTCAAGAATCAAGAATACGCGCTCAATATCCTGCAACAAATTCAATTCAGCACATTCTCGCAGATAGGCATGGGCGGCAATTCATCCCAATCATCAACTAAAGTCATACTGCTTAATGAGCTGCTGATAATAACTGACCTCATCAGTTTTCCCACGTTTTGTTACGCCATTAAGGTAAATAGTTGCTTTTTTTAACAGCATAGTGACCGCTGCCCGCTGGTTTTCAGCTGATAATTGGCCGTCATCGATGATTTTTTGTAAGGCATTGATTCGAAATCGATCCATACCCCAGTATAATCCTGAAAGCTGATCTTCATGCCCGCCATGCTTGTGTATTTGTGGTTCTTCAATTAACAACACTGGATAGCTCGCAGTAATTCTGAGCCACATGTCGTAGTCTTCACAGGCAGGCAGGTGGATGTCAAACAGTCCGACGTCTTCAAAAACCGAGCGATGTATCATGACAGAGGAAGGCGACATCGCACACAACGGCAAACAATGCGTAAAAATCCAGCCTCCGGTTTTGGCGTACTTTTTATCGACATTGACGCTGATACCATTACGTATCCAGCTCTCTTCAGTATGGCAAATCTTGTGATCAGGATTGGCTGTCAACAGGGCTTTCTGATTAGCCAGCTTTTCAGGTAGCCACTCATCATCAGAATCCAGAAAAGCCAGCCAGTCCCCTGTTGATTGCTGTATGCCAAGATTTCGTGCGGCACTGACTCCTGAGTTTTCTTGATAGCAATAGTTTACCTGGGGAAATTCTTTGCGGATCATCGCGCCAGTTTCATCAGTTGAGCCGTCATCAATTACCGTTACTTCAGTCGGTAATGATGTTTGAGCGAAAATGGATAATAGCGCACGTTTTAGCAGTTCTCGGCGATTGTAAGTGGGAACAACAACTGAAATTTTCACAAAACATCCCTATTTTTAATGTGCATTGCACTTTCCTGATATAGGAGAATGGTAAAGGAAAAATATTTTTGATGATGTGAAGCAAGATTTATCAACATTAGGTGAAAGTCTGGCAAAAAAGAATTGTCCTGGAAGGCCGGCTTTGTGCGCTGATACTGCATAACGTAATGTTTTAAGACATGTGATAGACCAGTTCAGCGGAGTATAAACTCCGCTGAACTGGTTATATTGCCCTCTTAGTTCGTTTTCGGCTCCATAATGGCTCTAGGGGTTTCTGTTCCGTCACTTTCAGCTGCGTTTTTGAGATAAATTTGTTTTAAACGGTTAAAAGCCGACCATAAGGTTTTATCCATAACGACCACGTTGCCAATAGAAACAATTACCCGGGTTAATTCAGGTATTTTGTTTTTGGCTGAGGCCAGATAAATGGGTTGCACGTACAGGACGGTATTGCCCATCGGCAGGATAATCATGCGCCCCATTTCAACAACGGAACCATACTGACCCCATAGTGTAAATTGGGCGGAGATTTCAGGATTTTGGTTAATTAAGGCTTCAACCTGTGCCGGTCCATTGACCTGAACATCCTTGCCAAACTTGTAAACGGTAATGCCGGGTTTGTAATCTGCGCTGCAGTTGGTTTTATCCAGGGTTCCGGCAATACCTATCATGCTGAGATTAGCTCTATTAACCGGTGTCATCGGGTTAATCAAGACAAATTCTTCGGCATCGTTACAGTTACCAAAGTCCATAGTCTGATAATAAGGCAATACCGGTTCTCCACGCACATTGGCAAATTGCCAGGTTTCGGCCTGTTCGTAGAATAACTCAGGGCTTTGCTGGTGATATTTGGCGTACACCTTCATCTGCAGATAATAAAGGTCGCGGGGATAACGCAAGTGATGCTTTAATTCGGCGGGCATTTCCTCCAGATTTTTAAATAATCCTGGATACGCACTGCTGTATGCCTGAATAATGGCATCTGATGGATCTGAAATATAAAAATCAACATCGCCATCGAACGCATCGACAACAATCTTGACTGAGTTACGGATGTAGTTGAAATTCTGCTTACCTTCCAGGAAATCATCGTCCGCAGCCTTGGACACCGGATATTTGTTAGATAAGGTATAGGCATCCTGTATCCAGTAGAACCGATCCTTAGTTATAACCAGATAAGGGTCTTTATCCAGATGCAGGAAGGGGGTCAGCGTATTAACGCGCTCGGTTATGTTTCTGCGTATCTTGACTTTGCTCTCTGTAGATATATTGGTTGAAAAGAATATTTTTTCGTCTTTGAAATAGAAGGCAAATAATGCTTTTCTGAACAGCGATGGAATGGGGATGCCGCCTTCACCGTGGTAAGCTTCCGTCATGCTGGGATCGGATCCTGCAATGCCTACGATGTTGAGTTTATTAGGGACGATGGCATAGTCGAACTTTTCCTGGCCGTAGTAGATGTCCGGGTGTTTGACGCTGAAACCGACATCGGAATGCATATTTAAATCGCGTAAATACCAGACAAGAGGGTTATCGGCATCCTGCGCGGCGGGGGTGACGACAGCACCATAACCATGGGTATAGCGTAAATGGATGTTTTCCCAGTTTTGCGCTTCAGGCGGAAGCTTCAAAACATTGACTTCCCGGGCTGCCAGATTAACCTGTCTGGTATGGTCAAGAATAAAATAGCGGTCTTCATCGACAGACAGGATTTTGTAATAGGGTCTGATCTCCTGTAACTGCTTATAGCCGTCAATGATAAATTCCCTGTCCCATACCGGAATATTCTCAAAATGTTTTTGCGTGCTCCAAGTTTCAATATCCTTGGTCGCATCCAGCTTAACAGTCATATCAACCGTTTTGATATTCTTCAAATCGTAAGCAGCCAGCGTCGAATCAATATTGTGTTGCATCAGCGACTTATTGGTTTTGACTGGATTCGGGTTGACTATGTATTTTTGGATTAAATCGGGGATGAATTGAACCTTCGGCAAACCTGCGGCACAGAGGAAGACGGTAAGTGATATTAAAAAGGGCGCTTTTACACGGTGTTTTTCTGAAAAAATAAACAGGCCTGCCGTTATCGCTGTCGCTATGAAAGTAACAATTTTCAGCCAGATGAGCGGCAATTGATAGCGTATCTCTACAAAGCCAGGGCCATAAAATACCGGTTCGTGCGTATCGGTATAAAGCAGAGTAAAGCGATCCAGCATGAACCCCCAGACCACGAAGGCAACCACGAAACCGATAAGAACAGTCAGATGAACCTTGGCACCCAAGGGAAATTCTTTGCTCTGATCGGGTATAAAAATATGTTCCAACCAATACAAAATACCGACCATGCAGAATATAAGCGAAGCAGTTGTCAGCAGTTCTTGCTGAATCAGCATGTAGGTCGGGTAGGACAGCATATAAAAGCTGACATCATTGCCGTAAACCGTTTCAGTTACGCCAGAATCACGGCCAAAAAAATACAGCAGTGTCGATTCCCACTGATTATAGAAAGGGATGGCGATAAATATGGCCAGTAATAACGATATCGGTGTGTATACGGCTGCCGAGCCGTTCAAAAAGGTGTCGGCAAAACGCTGGAAGCGTCGGCGTTTATCTATATTGCTGAGAATCTCATCAGGCGGATTTATGCCCAGATAACGTGATGCGATCCAGAAATGAAAAAAGAAAATGGCAAAGAACGCCAGCGTGACTCCGCCGGAAAGAAAGAATTTGTAGAGCAGCCTAAGCCAGAAATAGGCTTCGAGTTTTAATGATTCGTACCACCACAAGTCAACAATCAGATCAAGGAATATGAAATAAAAGGCGACATATAAAATGATAGCGATTACAAGTGTCGCTCCAATCAACGCGGGTAAAAGCTTCAAGTTCCGCATAACGTCCTCTTTATATGGATAATGTTTTTAACAATGATCGGGATATACGCATTCATATTATCTAATGCATACTTTTCTGCATTCTAACACCCAATGTAATATTCGTAATGATTTAGCAGGCTTTTTTATCCGACATCAAAACAGCTACTACATTGTATTGAATGCCGAAACAGCAATAAAAACAGTCTTTGATATAATCAGATTTTGTTACTCTGCAAGTATTTCTCACTTCAAAAACCTCACTATGAATCAAAAAAAACGCTTGGCCATTTTTGATCGGCTGGCCGTAGCGATACCTGAGCCGACCACGGAACTGCAATACACCACCCCCTTTGAATTGCTGATCGCAGTCGTCTTGTCAGCGCAGGCAACTGATAAAGGCGTAAACAAGGCTACCGCCAAGTTATTTGCCGTTGCCAATACGCCCCGTGACATTTTATCGCTGGGCGAGGCAGGCTTGAAGGAATACATCAAGACCATCGGTTTGTTTAACAGCAAAGCTGCGCATATCATTAAGCTCTGCCAGCAGTTGCTCGATAAACATGAGGGCCAAGTACCCAAAACACGAGAAGAATTGGAAGCGCTGGCGGGTGTGGGCAGAAAAACGGCCAACGTCATTCTTAATACTGCTTTCGGCCTGCATACGATTGCTGTGGATACGCATATATTCAGGGTTTCTAACCGTACAGGCATTGCGCCCGGCAAGAATGTTCTGATCGTTGAGAAAAATCTGGAAAAATACGTGCCAAAACAGCATAAGAAAGATGCGCACCATTTACTGATCCTGCATGGCCGCTACACCTGCATCGCCAGGAAGCCGCGCTGCCAAAGCTGTGTTATTGAAGACTTGTGCGAATATAAAGAAAAAACAACAGATTAAGACGAATACGATAAAGATTATGATTTTTCTTTAAAAAAAAGCTTATTCATTCTATATTCAGCCGTCTTTGATATGATGAGCTACATTCGATACGTCTCATGTATCGAAGTTTTATAACACTACTCAGGAATCACTATGAAAAAATTTAATAAATCGCCTTTAGCCGCTGCAATGGGCGCTGCTTTTATTTCAACTTTCGCTGCTACAGCTGTTAATGCCGAAGCTAATCCATTCGGCATGACTGAATTATCTACTGGCTATATGCAAGTTGCAGAAGCTGATAAAGCCGCTGAAATGAAATGTGGCGCATCTATGGGTATGGCTGAGCCTAAAGCAAAGGAAGGCGCATGCGCAGGTAACAAACCTGAGGCAGCAAAAAAAGGCACTGAAGGTAAATGTGGCGAAATGATGCAAGGCGACAAAATGAAACCAGGCATGGAAGCAGCTTGTGGCGCTATGATGAAAGGTAAAGAAGGTGCTTGCGGCGAAATGATGAAAGGTGAGTCAATGAAAGGCAAAGAAGGCGCATGTGGCTCTAAAGCTAAGGAAGCTCCTGGAAAATAAGCATTAACGAGGGCGTTACGTCGCCTTTATTAATACGGCAAAAAGAGGGCATGGCAAATTCATGCCCTCCCGCTCATCAAATCACACAAAGGTGTTCCTTATGGACACAACTCAACATCTCGTTCACGGTGCCGGTTTAGGTCTGCGTCGGTCTTTTTTAAGTCAGATTATTGATGCCTCTCCGAAAGAGGTCGGTTTTTACGAAGTTGCCCCGGAAAACTGGATCACCATAGGCGGAAAATCGGGCAAGCAATTTCGCGCAATGACTGAGCGCTTTGATTTTGTCTGCCACGGCTTATCGTTGTCGATAGGCAGCACTGATCCGCTGGATGAAAAGTTTGTGCGTGACGTAAAACAGTTCATGGCCGAACATCAGATCAAGTTTTACAGTGAACATCTGAGCTATTGCAGCAAAGACGGGCACTTATATGACCTGATGCCGATTCCGTTTACCTCTGAGGCGGTGACTCATGTTGCCGAACGGATCAAGCGCGTTCAGGATATTCTGGAGCAGAAGATAGCCATCGAAAATGTGTCCTATTACGCCGCCCCCGGCAAGGAAATGGCTGAGATCGATTTCTTTAATGCCGTTATTGAAGAAGCCGACTGCGATGTCCTGATCGACATCAATAATATTTACGTTAACAGTGTTAATCACGGTTACGATGCCGAAGCTTTTTTAAAGGCTATTCCGGCACAGCGTATTTCTTACGCACATATCGCCGGACATTATGTTGAAGCCGAAGATTTTCTCGTCGATACCCACGGCGCTGACGTGATCGACCCGGTCTGGAAACTGTTAGGCAACGCCTATGAGCTTTACGGCGTGTTCCCCACGCTTTTGGAACGGGACTTTAATATTCCCGCCGTAGCAGAATTAATCAGGGAAGTTGAAACCATCAGAGCGATACAAACCGCCTGGGGAACGCAACATGCAAAACAATCCGCTTGAAACTGCCATGAACATCGACTTCAAAGCCAAACAGCTTGAATTTGCGTCCTATATAAGAGACCCCGAAAACAATCCGGCACCTGCCGATGTCAAGCAACAACGCATGGACATGTATCGTGAACTGTTTTTTAACAACATCGAAAGCTTTCTTTCGGCCAACTTTCCGGTGATCAGAAAAATATTGGACGACGGCCGCTGGCGTGAGCTGGCTCATGATTTTTATGCAAAACATCCCTGCAAATCGCCCTATTTTTCTGAAATTCCGGAAGAATTCCTGGATTATCTGCAAAACGAGCGGAATAATGCGGACGATTTACCGTTTATGCTCGAATTGGCGCATTATGAATGGGTGGAAATGGCTTTATCCATATCCAAAGAAGAGGTCATTGCCACCAACCAAAACCTGGACAATCTGTTTAATAAACACATCCAGCTATCACCTTTAGCCTGGCCGCTGGCTTATCAATATCCCGTCCAAAAAATATCACCTGCTTTTTTGCCTGACGTAGCACCTCAGCAACTCACATTCCTGATCGTCTATCGCAATCCGGATGATGAGGTTAATTTCATAGAAATCACCCCTATCACTTACAGATTGTTGCAGCTAATTCAGGAAAATGAACAGGTGTTGACGGCAGATTGCTTAAAACAGGTGGCTGACGAATTGAGACTTCCCAATCCTGAAATGATTATTGAAGGCGGCCTGCAAATTCTGAAAGAACTCGCCGAAAAGACTATCATTACAGTTGCTGTTTAAATCAGGAAGGTCCTGAGTTGCCGCTAATTATTCTGTATATGGCAGGCCAGTGTTGGATAAAACGCAATTGCGTTGATCAACACGGCCTTTTGTAGTTGCGGATTTGTTTATTAAATCGGATTGTACTCCGGCGGAACTTGACAGTTAACGCACCAGCAGCTCGGGGCCAAACCAGTCAATAATAACGTGCCGGTAATGTTCGGCTTTCGCGGTTTGCATATGCTCCAGCGGATTAAGATTATCCGTGAATATGACACCATTGCTCTTGTCTACCGTAAATACCCGGTTTTTCAACCAGTCTGTCTGGTCTGCCAGCAGCGCTTTTGAATTAAGGTCTATCGGCTGGCGGGCGGCAAGAAAAATGAAGTCATTGAAATCCCTGCCTGGGTCAGATACAAAAACCGATTGCTGCGGAAATACTTCAGCTATGGTTCGCGATACGGATGCTAGCGCGATACTGTGTTCGCCATGCGAGAAGGCAACGAAATTAAGCGCCAGTATGCCCTGCTCTGACAATAATCCTCGCAACTGCGCCAACGTCTCAACTGTTAATAAATGTGCGGGTTCTGATCCGCCGGTGAAACAGTCATGAATAATTAAATCGTAAGGTCCTTTCAGATGGCGTATTTCATAACGCGCATCACCGACAATCGCCTGGCCTGTAGGCTTGAATCCAAAATATCCGGATGCCGCATCAGCAACAGCCGGATCTATTTCTAAGGTATCGGTCTCTACGCCGTAACGATCATGAAGAACCTTTGCCATGTGGCCTGCGCCCAGACCAATAATCAGGGCACGGGTCATTTTTTTGGGAGCCAGGGCAGGGATCAGGCCGACAATATCCTGATAACTCAACCTGCTTTGTCCATCACTGATGCTGGAGGCTCCAATCGTTGACGCATCCGACGTCAGCAGGCGCAGATCTTCGGACGGTTGATCAATAACCCGCACCCAGCCGTAAAGACTTTCACGTTCAGACTGGATTTGAAACTGATTACCCCCAGTATAACTATGCCCTGCTTCGACGATTTTCGGCAACAGACACAACCCAGCGATCGCCAGTACAACACTGGGTATAATTGCAGCAGAAATGCCTAATTTTTTTTGTTCATAAATGGCGACAACGACAGCCAATGTCAGCAGCAATATGCCAAGACCGACAAGAATCTGGCGGGAGCCTACCAGAGGAAACAGAAAGAATCCTAACACCAACGTGCCGATTACACTGCCCAGAGTACTGACTGCATAAATTGAGCCGGCGCTGTTACCGACCCCATCCAATCTCGATGTCGACAATTTAATTGCAAAAGGTCCTACCATGCCTAGCAAGGTCAGGCTTGGCGAAAACAAGACCAGCGAACTGACAAAAGCACCGGCGCGTAAACCCAGCGGATCAGTCGCCAACAATACCGCTCGCGTTGCCCACGGAATCAACAGGGTGAACAAGGCCGCAAGGGCGATAATCAGCGACAAACCGGTGCGTTTTGCCCGGTCAGCCCAGCGTCCTCCGACAAAATAACCGATTGCTAGTGCGATCATTGTTACGGAAATCAGCGATGACCAAACATAAAGACTCGCACCGTAAAACGGCGCTATCATCCGTGTACCTAACAGTTCTATCACCATGACCGACGCCCCAGTTAAAAAAACCGTCAGATAAAGTCCGGTGCGATCAAAAATATTTAACGTATTATTTATCATGTTTTGTATCCATTAGTGTGCAGGAGAAGCCCACACACCTGATCAATCGAAATAATATTAATAAGCTAAGGCCAAAAACTTGTTCTTAGACCCCGTTTATTATGGCAAGTCATGCATCAGTAAACTTATAACAATACTAATGAACCACCTGTATTACCCTGTACATCTACCCAATGATATGGCAACCCCAAGCCTTCCAGCCAGCTTGCCCCCTTGTCTTCCTTAAGCATCGCAATCGTGGAAGCGCTGCCTGCAACTACGCAGAATTCGCCAACTACGCTGACCGATGCCAGACATTTTACCGGCCAGCCCGTTTTAGGATTAAGTACATGGCCATAACGCACGCCATCGACGATAAGACAGCGTTCATAGTCGCCGCTGCTGGCAAGCGCGCCGTCATGCAGTGACAGTGTCTCTAGTACGGTATCTTTGCGGCGCGGATGACGTATGCCGATTCGCCAGGGACTACCGTCCGCCCTTGGGCCAATGATCTTGATGTCACCACCCAAATTGACTATGCCATGCCGGATACCCGCTGACCAACACAGTGCCGCCGCCCTGTCGACTGCGTATTCCTTGACGATGCCGCCAAAATCGAGCTCCATGCCAGGAATCGGAAATTCAAGTACGGGGGGATTCCAGCGCAATTTATGCCAGCCGATTTTAGCCAGTAACACCTGGATATGTTCATCATCCGGCAAACAATTCAGATCAAAACGCCATACCCGACGTAAAATGCCCGACGTAATATCAAACAACCCATCACTTTGCTGATGACAGGTTGCGGCATAATTCAGCAACCCGGCCGTCTCGGGATCTACAGAGATGCTGCCGCCTGTTGCCGCGACACGATTGATCTTGGACAAAAAGCTGTCGCCACGATAGCGGGAATAACGCATTTCCAGTCGCCTGACATCCGCAATCGCAAGCTCTGCAACCTGTTTCGCCCGCGTAGCGGTTTTGGCAAATAGCTGGATATCGCACGGCGTACCCATCGCATTGAATTCATAATGGAAAAATTTCATGCTTTTATCTGCGCCGCATCGGCGTTAACATCATAAGGAGCTCAAAAAGTACGCGACGCGCAATCTTGCCGACGCTTAAAACGCAAGGCTCCAGGTTGCTGACAGCGCGCCTACACGATCCAGTTGATAACCGTTAACATCGGTACTTACCGGTTGCAACCATTCAACGCCGAAACTGTTACCGGCCAGCGCTCCGCCGGTCACGACCGCATTAAGACCAAAACCGATGTCCCAGTAACGTCCACCATAACTGGTCGGGAAGTCCATGGGGCCTGATTTGGGATTGACATTATCTACTAACTCGTAGTTTACGCCTACGACCCCTGGAGTAGGATTGAACTGACCATTGATAGCGCCCTGTACCGTATAAACCCCGCGTATTGACGCCGAGAGCCAGCGGGTCAGGCTATAGCCGCCCCATGCAGTGGACTGAAATATATCGCCCAAGGCATAACCTGATTCATTTTTATCTTCAAGGCGTTTAGTACCACTAAGTTGAGCACCCCACGACCAGTCATCGAGCTTGCCCGTATACGTCAGACTGGGTTTAAAATCCCAAGTGCCGCTGCCCAGCTGCATACCGTAATGAATAAAGCCTTCGTCTCGCTTATGGGTGCGCCTGAGTTTAATGTCCACATCCCCCGTCGGTGCGCTGACACCGAGACCCAAATGAACATGGTGCATGGGCATATCGAACAACTTGACCAATGCGTACATGCCGGTATCGCCGACGCCGCCTGTGGCATGCCCGGTGCCGGTATGGATGTGCCCACCCGGATCGACTGGCGGCGCACCGTCAAGCGTCCTCAAATTCATCTCCATATCCATGAATTGCGGCATCAGCATCAGATTTAACCAATCCGTCGGTGCATACATGATGTCCAGCATGTGCATGCTCATATCCATATAAGTCGGCGTTAATCGGCAGCGGTCACTGCCGCAGCCATTATTGACGATATCCAGATCGCTGGCCGTATTCGAACCGTGCAGCATATCGCCCGACTGGCGGCTATACATAAAGCGGTAACCCACCATCATGTCATTGGTTTTGCCCAGCATATGATCAAACATGACGCCGGCAGGCCCGTGGCTTCCATGATGACTATGAGCTTCATGACTGGAATGATCGCCATGACCGCCACTATCCAGTGCCGATAAATTGACCCTCAACGCGGCGTTGGCTTCATAATAATTGAAATCGCTGTAACTGCCCTCGCCCCCGCCGCCCAATTTTAATGAACCCGCATGAGTGTAATACTCAAAACCGGCTTCAAGGCTCACCGCCTTGGAGAATTGCTTGTTTACCGTTACGCCGCCGCTTAAAGCGCCGAAACCGGACAAGCGCTGGTCGCTGGAGAAATTGGCTGGCAATTTCTTGGGGTCATAATTAACTATAGAAACATTGTCCGTAACGGGGTCAAATACGGCTTTGGAAAACGCCTGATTGGAAAGAAGATAAGGAGAGTAAAAATCGGCGGCGTCCTGCGAATAATAGCGAACCCTAGGCGTAACCGTCCAGCTAGAGCCTACAGGCTGCACCCAATCAGCCTCAAACGTATGAGCATTAATGCCCCAGTCATCATGAAAAAAACGGTAATCCAAATGCAGGGCCGCATCCAGTATGCCGACGTGCTGGATATATCGGCTGCCTAAGTTCAACTGGTTGCGCTCATCAGGCCGCTGCTCAAGAAACGCCTTTACATTGCCGGTCAAGAATTCGGTGTCCTGGTCAGGATCGACAAACACCACCGTCATCGCCTTGTAGGGATTTGCCATATAGCCGGTACTGCGGGTATACCCGATGCTGGACTCGACTAATGCATCCTTGTTCAGAACCTGCGTCAAGCCCAAAGAGGTCGCCCAATCCTCGCGTTTGCCGTGCAAGATTTTTAAGTTGTCGGTCTGTTCAATCTGGCCTAAATAAGCCGTCTTGATAATGTATGGTTCTGCATCAGGGTCGAGTATCGCTGACGTGGAACTGTTGGTGTAACTTAACCCCAGATTCAGGCTGGTCAGTTTCTGGTTGAAATCCCAACGCCCATTGATATTGCCGAATCGGGATTCATAGTCATTTTCAACTGAAATGCCGCCACCTATATCCAGTGCCGCTTCATCCCACTCGTAGCCCAGCTTGAAATCACCCTGTTTGCGTGTTTCGGGTGATGCGGTTGAAAGGGTATGCACCAACTGCGGGTTTTCACCAGTCGCTTCAAAGTTTGAATCTCGCCCGAGCGGGATAAAATTTTTATTTAACAGTATTTCGCCAGTGAGATAAGGCGATGCGCCGGCAGTAATCGTGCTGCCGGAAGCGGTGGTTGCCTGGTAGGACCGATTGCCTCCAAAAACCAGCGGTGCCGTGGTAATCGGCGTAGCGCCTGACCAAGTATCCTGTGTGTAATTGAAAGCGAACTTGATACGATCCGACAGGCTGACCTTTGCTTTACCGAACAGGCTGTCTACCTCAATAGGATTTTTGTCATTTTGGACATTATAAAGATTGCGTTTGCTTTCCTGGTAATGGCCATACTGAAAATTGACTTCATCCTCTTCTGCTGCGTAAGCTGCCGGCAGCACTAAGCCGGGCAAAGCCAATGCGGCGACAGTCAGTGCCTGTAGCGATGGACTGGAAGATACTGCGGGTTTGGGTTTGGAAGCGCGTGTTAATAAATGCCGGGCAAGGTATCGGCAAGCCGATCGCACAGTTGAAGGCTGATGTCGTATTGATTTAGTAACAGCCACAGCCGCCTCCGCTGGCAGAACTGCTGCCGGAAGCCGCTTCGCGGCTGCCATAGGTGTGTTCCCGCAATCCACTCTGCATGGGATTCGGTTCCAGAGCCATGGACGATTTGGCCAGTGTACCGCGTTGCCACGCCGCCACAGGTGAACAAGCCGACGCGCAGACACTCAATCCAACGAGCAGCGCAGCGGTCTTGGGGTCAATTTTCTTCATTCGGCTCGCACGGCTAGTGCTCGGCCAGCAACTGTTCAACCAGCGCTTTCAGCTCTTCAGCTTCCCCAGCCCTAAATCCCAAATGGATATGGCGAATATGGCCTTTTCGATCTACCAGATAGGAGGATGGCATCGCTTTTACGCCGAAGTCCGTCGCACATTGTTGCTTGGCATCAACTGCCACCATGAAATTGGGCAGGTATTTGGCAAGAAAATCGTGAGCATCAGCAAGGTTTTCATCTAAATTGATGCCTATAATCTGCAGTCCGCGATCTTTGAATTCATGATTGAGAGCATTCAAAAATGGAAAAGATTGGGCACAATGACTACACCACGAAGCCCAGAAATCGACATAAAGCACTTTACCTTGAAATTGCTTCAGGTTATAGCTTGTAGCGTCACTTGCAGAGGCTAATGTGCAGTCCGGTATTGCGTCACCCTTTTCCGCTGCTGTTGATGTTTCAACGAAGTTCAGGTTCAGGACCGCACACAGCAGAATTATTATGCGTTGATTCATTTTTTATTATTATTTTTAGCGCAACCGGTTAAAAACAGACCGTATCCCCCCCGCAGGAATGCAGTTGTTGCATTCCTGCGGGGTACGCATTCATTATTGACGCGAAATTACTTGTTTTGGCTTATATTAATAACAGTATCTGGATGACCACCGCTACTATCCAGGCAATGGACTTCCAATTCGTAAAGCTCTGGATCTGCTCCCGTTTTATCGACAATCAATCCATATATTCCAGCACCGCCATTAACATTCATTTCCGGACCAAAAGCTGCATCCCCGTCAACTGGGTCCGTAACGTTTTTCGCCAGCGGTCCTTTAATAACTTGAACACTGACCAGTGGGCTTGCCACTGGAGCCTCATCACTTACTTGTACCGAAAGGTGATGCGTACCTGCTCCACAGATCACCTGATAATAATCAGTTTTTTTCGCTCCTGCTCCCAGATCTCCGCCTTGACCATGAGCCGACGCACTACCAACATATCCCAGTACGCTTAACACTGATGCCGCTACAAAGGCTTTTTTAACTATTAGATGTTTCATGCAATCCTCTTATGCCGGTAAACCGACGGTAAAAATACTAAACAGTGCTGATAAGGTCTACTGATTATCAGCATGAACAAGTGAATAAATTCAGTGTATATCCGTAAGGCGTTCCAAGTCACTGAGCTTTACCGGCGCTGGAAAGCTTTTCCAATTTTTTTGCCGCATATGTACGTACCGTCTCATTGCTATCACCCAGCGCCTGTTGCAATAGCGCGACATTATCTCCTGCATTGTCTACTGCCATCAAGCGTACTGACGCATCGCCATCCTGCATTGCATTCTGCAATGCGGCTGGCGAGTCACCGCTTTCACGCCTGGCCAAACCGAAAACCGCTTGCGCCCTTACGTCGGCGTTTTTATCCGACAGTGCCGCCACTAATGCGCTGTTAACATTCTCGTCATTCTTTTGCCCTTTTGCAGCCAAAAGTGCAACAGCATCGGCGCGTTCTGCAGGATCTTGGGTTTTAGCCAGTTCCAGCAACTTATCAACTCCATCCGTGTCGCCAGCTTGCGCCTGCATACCTGTAACTGAATTCCGTGTCTGCATTCCAGCCGTTGTACACGCATCTTCTGCACCAAAATTTGTTCCCATTACCCAGACTTCTTCGGGGCGATTTAACGAAACCTTTTTTGACGCATTCTTTGCGTATCGGAAAATCAGATCTGCTTTTTTATCAAACAGACATTCCAGTACCTGTTTTACCGTTGTCCCCACACAGGTCGCTGTGACCAATCCCTTGGGCAACACCGAATAATGTATAGGCACACCGGTTTCCTCGGTAATTTTCTTAAGTATCTGTGGCAAAGGCAGTTGCCGTGCCTCAAGTTGCAATTCGGCACCGTCATCTTGGGTCAGGATGACCCGAACCGCTTCCTCGCCTGCCGGCACTATCGTCGGCATCAATGATAACAAACAGACTGTCCAGAATTTGCTTTTGCTCATGCCTATATCTCTACGGTCGGCTATTTTTTACTGCCTTTGAGGCAGGCCTGGCTTGCAACATGATAAAAAAAACAAATCCCATTCGCCCCACTTCTTTCTTACAGCTAAACGAGAAAAAGCCGAAACCCGCTATTGCAAGTTTCGACACATAACACCGCCGAAGTATAAGCAACCTATTAATTGATTATACACTCATCGAATGCATTTACTCTTGTCTTAGTGAACAAAGTCAACAGGTGCACCCAAAGGATATGCCGCCTTAGGGATAGGGAGATAAGCATCGATATCGGCATCAGCAGGCTCGATGGCAAGGTCAAAACCTTCCCCACAGCCACTAGGAAGCGGGTTAGTCGCAAGATTACGCTCCACAGTCATCGTAGGCCAATAAGATTTACCGGCAGCTGCATCTGTTTCGTTATAAGGCATAGTTCTTGGATCAGCAAATCCAGGCGTTGTGTGCCCGATCCATACATCAACTCTGTCATCAGCATCTTTGTTTTCACTACCGGATTTACACCAGTTGGCAACTGCAACACGGACTTTCAGGCTTTTGGCGCATGATTTATTTCTAAACTGTATCGCGCCAGATTTGAAAGTTGAAAGGCCTGTCGTACTTACGACGGATTCCTGTAACGGTGCGCTGAGGTAAGGTGTAGGTCCTGCCCAGGTATGATAGCCGCGAATAGCGCCACTGCCATCAAGCGTAGGGATAATGTTGGCAAATAAAGTACCGCCGCCAGCAACAAGGCCAAGACCCAGGTTAGTAAATCCGTTACCAGGCTTCACTCCTTTGATATGCTCTGATAAATCAGGCAGGTTCTCAATTGAGTTCCCCTTATTGTCCAATTTATGTACTACGGACATAAGAGGATCAGCAGAGTTAGGAAACACCGCACTCATCGCGATTACATCTTGATGGTCGCCCAAGCTGACATTGCCGTTACAGCCATGTGTTATGGTGAAGGCATTGTAACCGGCCACGTTTTCAGTCACTTTGTGTTTGATGCCTGTATGCGCCAATGCGCTTTGACCGGCAACACACATTACAGTTGCTACTGAATACAGTGCCAACTTTTTTACTGATTTAAAGTCTTTCATCAAATTTTCCTTGTGAGGTGATATTTATTATTATTGCTTTATTAGTTACTGCGGCATTTATGCCCGTGAAGCATTTTCCATCAACCGCTAACTGACAATATATTAAGCACCATTCATGCCAATCCTGCATTACATGCACCGGTTATTATTAATCACATTTAATCAAATATAAGCTATTGATTTAATGATAATGATTGCTATTAATAGATACATGCCGTCAGAAAATTTTTGCAAACAGACACTTTTAAGATGGAGACAAACTCCTTGATAGAGGGTGTTTTTTAATCGAAGATAGAAAAAGTGTGTGATATGACACACTTTTTCCTATGCGCGCGCATAATCTGACCAGGCTGCAAGCGGCATTCTGCGCGGATTTGAATAAAACTGAGTGATATAACGCAGCTTATTGTGTGATATAACATAGTTTAATTAATACCTATCAGTTACTGAACAACTTGCACTACCTATGCATTATAGTTTGCTTATGAGTGCCTCGCGGATACAGTGCCAACCTATGAAAAAGCTCTAACAGCAAACATAGTGCTGCCAGATAGCGTAGTGCAAATATCTAATTGTTTAGTCCCAGAATTAACTGGTAATATTTATTCTAACCTTAAGGAGCAGAAGCCATGGGACAAGTATTACACGGAACAGCCACGACCACGCACGCCACGCGAGC
>JBAZTN010000018.1:0-27610 GCA_041661895.1 Methylobacter sp.
CGATTTTTTCAAAAATTGAAGAATTTTCGCCGAATTGCAACGCGATATGAGCGATTAGCAAGAAATTATCAGGCTATGCTTAGCCTTGTGTCTACCGTCATTTGGCTTAATTGAGAACGCTACCTAGTTCTAATACTATTGGAAGTCTAAAGGCGGCTGAACTAACAAGTAATACAAAGTACTAAAGTGGAAAAATCAGGACAGATCAAAGGATTTGTCCTGATTAATCTCAAATTAAGTAATCGTCGGATTATTTGGGTTTTGCCATTTTTTCATGAGTTGCCGCGGCTTTTTCATGTTCTTTGGACAGCGCCTCATGGTGACTAGCCATCACTTCGTGATGTTTATGTAAGTCTTTATGGCCAGCTTTTTTATATTCTGCCGCCAACGATTTATGATGCTCCGCCATAGCCTTGTGATGTTCAGCGTGTTTCTTATGAAGTTCAGCGGCCTCTTGATGCTCTGTAGCTGTTGTTGCAGGCGCAGTGATATTAGCAGGATGTTCCGGAGCCGGTGAAACTTCCGCAAACAAAGGCGCAGATACAACACCCATGCATGCAGCTAAGGCTAAACCAAGATAAGTATTTGTGTTCATAATCATGCTCTCTCTAGTGATAATAATTATTTAAAAACAATTGCTTTATACACTCTTGAAAATATCAGTTTATTGCCGATTATCACCTCCTTCTCAGATAACGGATTATTTGCGTCGAAGTTGCTGATGTATTTCATCAAACCAAGTTCTTTTGTCATGAGTTTGATTCTCTGACCCTTATCAAGCAAATCAGAATATTTTTGCTAATTCCAATACCCATACTAACGACCACAACACGTTGGGTATAACGTCCTGTGTAATTGATCACTCTGAATTGCTGATTTCACTGAAAGAGGCAGTTAGCTTGATTTCATCTTTTCGAGGCATCGGGTTAGACAACCCGACGCGACGCTGATTATTACAGTTAGTAGGTTTTTAATGACCTTTCCTGTCTTCTGACAGTAGGGTTTGTTCATGAGTCATTATTTTTTTGATAAGTATATGGGCATAAAAAACAGCTATACCAAAAACACCCGTAAGGATAATATCGAACATCATGGTGATTCTATTCCTAATAAATGTAAGTCAAATATTTATTCAATAGATTCATGTAAACATGCTAAATATTGAATATAGGGTAGCTCTTAGCAAGAGCGTACTAACCATTAAGCTATTTCCATGCCACTTGTGCCACTTTAAATAACATGAGGAAAATCAATCCTCGTTGCTGAACAAGAATGGGTTGAAATGGATAGAGAAGATACTAAAGGTTGAAATGAACCCTTTTAATGTGGTTCTTTTCAACCGCACTGATATAACAAAAATAATTAACCCAGTTATATGAAGGGCCCCACGGATGAAAAAAGTTCTGGGACAGCTATTGATGAAATCGATTTGTAATATTAACAATAAGACACTTTCCCTTCAAAAGGGGCAAAACGTCAAAAAGATTATCGTTATTTTGAGATATATCTAAGGTCGTTTCGCTGTTTGTAACCTTGATCGTGGTGTAAACTGACTTTTGAAACTGACAATGGAGAAATCGATATGTTTAAATGGCTAATTGCTTCATTCATGGTAATGACCTTGTCCGGTTGCGGTTATAACACGCTGCAATCAGGTGATGAAAACATAAAGGCCTCGTGGGCCGAGGTGCTGAATCAATACCAGCGTCGCGCCGATCTGGTGCCAAATCTGGTGAACGTGGTGAAAGGATACGCGGCGCACGAAAAGGATGTGCTGACGGAAGTAACGGAGGCGCGCGCCAGGGTTGGGGCGATACAGGCCACGCCGGAACTGGTCAATGACGAGGAAGCATTCAAGAAATTCATTGCTGCACAGGGGCAGATGACCAGCGCGATTTCACGCTTATTGCTGGTGGCGGAGAATTATCCGCAACTGAAAGCAGACGGATTGTTTCGTGACTTGCAGGCGCAACTGGAAGGCACGGAAAATCGCATTGCCGTGGCGCGCAATCGTTATATTGACTTGGTAAAGGAATACAACATCACTGTGCGATCTTTCCCTACCAACCTTACCGCGATGATGTTTGGTCACAAGACCAAGCCGAGTTTTACCGTAGAAAACGAACAGGCCATTGCGCAACCTCCCAAAGTCGATTTTGGTGCGCCGGTGCCGGCAGGGGCTCCTGCTAAATAAGGCATTGTCTATGTTGCCATCAGTGCGCTACGGGTTCGGGTTATTCCTGCTGCTGTTTTTTACAGCAGCCTGGGCGCAGGTTCCGGTTCCTGACTTATCGCAACGCGTCACCGATCTCACTGCCACACTCAGCGCAGAACAGGTGAATGCGCTGGAAAATAAACTGGCAGCATTCGAAGCCAAACAGGGCAGCCAGATCGCTGTTCTGATCATCCCCACGACCCAACCCGAAGATATAGCCCAGTTCGGCATACGGGTTGCAGACGCATGGAAGATTGGCCGGAAAAACGTTGATGACGGTGTTATCCTGATCGTAGCCAAAGACGACCGGAAACTGCGTTTGGAAGTCGGCTACGGCTTGGAAGGCGCTATTCCGGATGCGGTTGCCAAACGGGTGATTGCCGAGACCATCACGCCGTATTTCAAAACCGGCGACTTTGCGGGCGGTATTGATGCCGGGGTTACGCAGCTAATTGGACTGATCGAAGGCGAGTCATTGCCGGCACCTGTTAAAGAGCCAGGAGTTCAACTGGATGAAGGGGCTTTTATGTTCATCCTGTTTGGTGGCTTGATCGCAGGTTTTATTTTGTCCGCCTTTTTGGGGCGGGTAATGGGCGGAATGCTCGCAGGTTTAGGCAGCGGCGCGCTGGTCGCCCTGTTGTTTGGATTAGGTTTAGCAGCGGTCATGATCGGACTAATGGTTTTTTTCATGGTCGGCGTTCGTCACCGTGGCGGTAGTGGCTGGTCGAGCGGTGGCGGCGGTTTCGGTGGCGGGTATGGCGGCAGCGGAGGCTCATGGGGCGGAGGCGGCGGTGGTTTCGGCGGAGGAGGCGCATCAGGATCATGGTAAACATTAAACGCTGGTTCATTCATGCCTTCATGCCTCCGTGGCGTTGGCGTGTGGCGTTTCCTGCAGCAGTGCTTAACGACATTGAAAAGGCGGTAAAACAGTCTGAGGGTCGGCATCGCGGCGAACTTCGGTTTGCCGTTGAAAATACACTTGCTCCCGCTTGGGCGTGGCGAGGTATGTCAGCGAGCCAGCGTGCAACCGAAGTCTTTTCAAATTTACGGGTGTGGGACACCGAAGAAAACAGCGGCGTGCTAATTTATCTGTTATTGGCCGACCGGGAAGTCCATATCGTTGCAGACCGCGGTATTGCCAAGCTTGTGCCACAAGCTGAATGGGATATGATAGCGGAGGCTATGCAGAAAGAGTTTCGCCAGGGTGATTTCCGGCGCGGGTCGCTGGAAGGTATCGAACGTATAACTATGGTTCTGGCTAGCCATTTTCCGTCCGGTGTGAACAATCCCAACGAACTTTCCAACAAGCCGGTTATTGTTAAGAGATGAAAGCAGGTCTATGTGGTTTCTGTCGGGTGTGGGCTCGTGTTTGAATCATTTGCTAGTTTGAGTTTTAGAGGGTTTTATGAAGACTAAACAAGTTACAGTATTTGGTTTATTTGCAGTATTACTCAGCTTAATGCCCGTTACAAAAGTCATTGCAGATGAGTTGTTGCCCCCACAGCAAGTTATACAAAGTGTTTCGGAACAATTAAAGGCAAGGCTGAAGGACAAAGCGTTTACTCAGGATTTTGCGCAGGTGACACGGTTTGTTAATGGCGTTATTGATCCGCATGCTGACTTCGACAGAATTGCAGCGTTAGTCTTGGGGAAGCTTTGGAAAACAGCAACAACTGTAGAACAGGAACGTTTTAAGCGTGAATTTCAGCTGCTGCTGGTAAGGACATATTCCAGAGCGTTTGTTGAGTATCAAGACTGGTCAATACGTTTTCCGCCTTATACACTGGAAAGTGGTGCTGCAAAAACTTATGTGAAAACAGAAGTGATCCAGCCAGGCAAACAGCCTGCTGAAGTGAGTTACCGGATGGTGCTGAGTAATGGGCAATGGAAAGTTTACGATATTGTCATTGAAGGAGTGAGCCTGGTTACTAACTACCGTACAACCTTCAGCCAGGATGTTAAAACCAAAGGTTCATTAAGCGCCGTTATAGATGATCTGGCTAAACGCAATGTTGAGGCGTTGGCACCCAAAAAATCCTAGTTAGGATTTGATCTGATGCGTTATTTAATTCTGCCCGTTTTCCAGGCGCTGTTCCAGCCAATCGTCGATTTTATGTAAGATCTGTTCACGTAGCGCCGCTGAGGAAAAAAGGAGTTCATGGTGGTTTTTTCCAGTTAACACCAACAGTTCGTTTTCTTCATGTTTATCGCGCGTTACGGCGGCGAAATCGGTATTTCCCCATGCGGGGGTAATGGGGTCATATTGGGAATAAATGAGCAGGTAGGGCGTAGCAAACGCAGCCATGTTTTGTCTGAACCGAATGATTTCCTTTTCAACGCCCAGCACATAACGCAAGACACACCGGCGGATGATGTAATTATCATTGCTCTGGCGGATTCTTTCTTCTTCTGAGTCGCTCAGGTGCTCTGCCACCCAAGCCGGGCCGGACGGTGAAAACACGTTGCGCAGACCGGGCAATGACAGCAGTTCAAAAATGCCGTCTTGCAGGGGAACGGTAATCAAGGCCAGCAGCTGATTGAACAGCAATAGAGGCAACGGTTCGTCGTGCGGGTTAAGGAAGTGTTCGTGGGTATGAAATGAAAACCAGATAAACGGATTCTGAAACCAGCCGCGCCAGCCGGGAACTTCGGTAACGGAAAAGGCCGGGCCAGTGAGAATGATGCCTTTTATTCTCGATTTTAAAGCCTCATCGTCTGTTTGCAGCAGATACGAAGTGCTAACCAGCGAACCGAGGCTGTGCGACAGAATAAAAACGGGTAAGGGTTTATTAGTTGAAAGTTTATCGCAGTGATTGATCAGGTGATTTAGGGCCATATTCAGGTCATCACGCAAGGGTTGTAAATCGCCAAGTTGCGCCTGTTCAAGATAAGCTGGGCCGGCATCATATGTCGATGCACCGGCTTCAAGGCTTTTGTTCGCCTTCATAAGCACGGTATTGCTCAAACCATGTGCAGTCATATCTATGCCGGCGACAATAAAACGATCGGTAAAGTGTCGGGCGATATCGCCATAACGGCCGACGTGTTCATTCATGCCATGAACAATCAGCATACAGGCGCTGGCGGAATCCGGCCGGGCAGGTGTAAGAATCTGCATATGCCGGATAGAGCCAGTTTCGTCAACATTCAGATAGTGCTCTTCGCCCCACAGCGGGTATTTTTCCTTCACCGTATGCTGGTAAGAGCAGCCGCTACACAACATCAGCAGTAAGAGATAGAGAGGATGCAGTTTGCTGAACAACATTACTTATCGGCGATAAGTTCCAATCAGCTCTGTATGGCCGATAATATGGCCAGTCATGGCTTTTTCAAGCTGAGCTTTGTTGGGGAGGTGCAGGTCCGGCAACTCAATATCCAGTGCGTAGAGTTTATGGAAATACCGGTGTCTACCAATAGGCGGGCAGGGACCACCATAGCCAGCCCGCTTCCAGTCATTTTTGCCTGGTTGGGTGCCTGCAGGTAAATCACTGGCGGCAACGGCTCTTGGTATTTCCGTGACAGTCGGTGGAATATTGTAAAGCAGCCAGTGTACCCAGGTCATTTTTGGATTGGCAGGATCCGGCGCATCCGGATCATCAACGATTAACACCAGACTTTTAGTGTTTTGCGGAACTCCAGACCAGCTTAAGGCCGGCGAACTGTCAGCGCCATCACAAGTATGTATTTTGGGGATTTCACCCTGGTGGGTAAAGTCAGTTGATTTTAGGGTCAGGGTCATGTTTTGTTCTCCTTCAGCCAAGACGGCTGTAGTAAAAAAGAAGCTGAAAACTAAAAAAATTAACCGGATAAAAGCAGGCTGATTGATTGAGTTCATAGATCACCTCATGATAGCTGGCAAAAATAGGACGGCAGCATCCTTTACATCCTGATGCTGGGATAAAATCAGATTTAGATTCCAGAAGTTTCAACAATAAACTTAAGTCTACTGGCTGGCAAGTGTTGAAAAGAATCCAAGGTCAGAAGCTTTCGGGGTGAATTTTTCCAAATTAAACTATGCTTCTCGCTACCGGGTTTGACGACTGACTAGGTATTCGGGACAACTGCTTCAGTATTCCTGTGGTGGTAGGGCGCAGCGGTATTATTCGTCATTTGCATCCTGAACTTAACGACATCGAACAGCTAGCTCTGCGGACTGCAGCGGCAGCTGTTAAAAACAGATTGTTTCAGTGACAAGCCTTTTTCATTATTGGGGTTGGTTATAGATCCCGTAATGAATGATTATCCTGTTGATCTCTGTCCACTTTCGCAATAAAAAACCTGCCTATAAGCGCAGTTATAGCTTTGGCAGTTTTTTGGGTATTGCTGACAAAATCGCAATCTTTACAGCTGGTACGGAAAGAGTGTAATCCCCGGTCCCGTACCCGCTATTTTCTCTGCCATGACTGAATATCTCCTGATTAATGTATGGGATTTTAAAATGTTGTTGCAAGCGCTCAACTAAATCGACTTTTGATGTACCAGGAAATAGCGAATACCAGGATGAATAACCAACAACCAAACAACAAGAGAACCGCCTCCAGCAGTTTCTTGAATGGTAAGTTTATGTAACAAGCTATTTTTCATTCTATAGGAGAGAAAACAACTGAAAATTACGTATTCATATTTAGGTAATGCTACGTATATATTGCTTTTAGGTAATCTCGTATAGTGCCAATAATGTGTGTAAGAAAACAGCAGGAAAATCCCCTTATCCTGTTGGATCAAATAAAGAACAAAATTTATTTTAATGCCGCTACGGCAGAACAAAGTCTATTCGCTCTTTTAAATTTGGCCTGTTAGCAAACCGGGCAAAGAAATCTTAAGGAAACAACAATGGATAGTTCCTCGGAAAAAAAACCAATAATCTTCCTATTCCGGCTCTAGTTTCGCTCTTGTTCGCATCGCTGGCCGTATTGGTGCAGCAATTTATTCCTTTGGAGAGTCCACGGCCAAAGACGGCAAGCTCTGGGCAGTATATTTATCAGAATATTCAAGATGTTGATGCGCGGCTGTGGCAGGATCTGTTTACAGCGCTCCCGCAGCATGATTCATCGCTTGATAAAACAGGGCCGTGTCAGCCGCACTCGCCCCATGACGTTTCGGCTCTAGCCTGCTCGATCATTGCTGCCCATAAGACGACTGGGGATAAAGCCATTACTGTTCTTGGCGCCATGGTTTTCGGTGGACCCTATGCGGAATACGTCGAATTTCGAAGGCGCACCCGCTATGCCGTGGTATCCGGCCTGACGGTAAAAAACTATTAACTGAGGATCCAGAACATATCGGTTATTTCAAAAAAACCGTAACCACGAAATTCCTGCCCGAGAAGGTTCCCTTCGAGTGGTTCAATACCAAGGATGGCGCGCCGGTGCTTCTTTTATATCTGAACCCCTGAAAGTGGCTAGACAACTCGTCGGGCTTCTTCAGGAAAAAACAAAGATTGCGGCAATCGTAATTAAATCGGGTTCACCTGAACTGAATTTTAAGTTCATCGGTCCCGCCGGTTCGACTACTCTGCAATCCATGGTGAATGAACTTGAAGCGGCTTCAACTGAAATCGGTTCTGATCCATACCAGCAAGTCAAAGTGATTCAGAACGGTGACAAGAAAAACGATTTGATCGAGTACCTGCAAAGTCATCCTTTCGAGTTCTATGACTCCTCAGCTTCGGCTGATTGGCCTAGCTTGACATTTCCATCTGATAACAAGGATATAAATCTTCAGTCATACCTTAAAAAATTAGACTTAGCGTCGCTGTTGACCCGGACAAGCCTGACTTACTACCAACTTGCATCGGCAATGGCAAAAGAGTTGACGTTGAGAGGGTTTAAGATCGATTGTAAAAAAAGCAGTACTTCGAGCCATGCCTGAATAATAAAGACCATATTGTTCTAATTTTCCTGTTGAGCGGAAGTCTTACTCTGAGTTGCTCCTATTATCTGAGACGAGCGGCCGAACATACACGACAAGTCGTTTACGGACAGATCAACGACATATTGATCGAACTGAGTTCACGACAGGAAGAAGTCGCGCGCATGTTAGAAAAGGTATCGATTGTGTTGAACCAAATCCAGAAGATCAACGAGGGCGCTTTCCTGCCGCTTTCCCATGAACCCGCGATTAAGGCAGTGCTGCTGCCATTTGGCGGTTGGGGAGGGGTTACATTACTGGAATATTTCGTTTTGAAAGGATTTTAGCGTTTTGCGGTGTATGTAAAGTCCGCTAGATTTACCGGGCTCTTAAGTAAAATCGCGTATTTACAGTTTTGTTTGTACAACGTATTTTTCAAAGCATGCCGCTACTGCCACACAAAAACTATCAGTTTTTCAAGGAAAAAGAAGGGGGAAATATGGCTGAATATAAGCTTTACTATGCGACTAACCGGAATCACGAAGGTAAGGATCGATGGAATCCTCGCTCGTATGGTGCGAAATTTAGTGACGACGGGATGGAAAATCTTCGCTTTGGTGTGGTGTCCGTGACCGCAGATGAAAACAAAGTCGCCAAGTGGCTGAATTGGAGTATGGAGAATTGCGGTGTAGGTAACGGCGAAAGTCTCGGTGAGTATTTGGCAGATTGCGCGAAGGCTGCACGTATCGAGGCATACGAAGAATCAATTAAGCCGCACATTGCTGACGTGGCGCAGAAGAATGCAAAGCTGGGTTCGAAGTCGATGTTCGCGGATGTAATGTCAGATATGGAGAATAGTAGTGATGTATTGATTTACATACATGGTTTTAATGTCACCTGGTTCGAGGCTGTGGGTTCGGCATTAGCTTTACAACTCATGCTGGGTAATGCCCAGACTCGAGATCCGCAGCAAAAAATATTGGTTGTATTGTTTACCTGGCCTTCGGACGGACTGGCTCTGCCGTGGGTTTCATATAAATCAGACCGTTCCGAGGCAAGAGGCTCCGGTGCGGCATTAGGGCGTGCTTTCCTCAAAACGCGGGATTTTCTCGCTGATTTGCGTGACCGTGCAAAAAAAGGGGGCAAGGAGCTGTGTGGTCAGGATATTCACTTGCTCTGCCATTCCATGGGTAACTATCTATTGCAGAGCGCGCTCGCGCGGACATATGATTTTACGCCGGGTAACACGTTGCCGCGTCTTTTCGAACATATCTTTTTGTGTGCGCCAGATGTTGACGATACTGTTCTTGAGCCGGGTCAACCATTGGCAAGAGTCGACCAAATAGCGCGTCATGTCACGATTTATCACAATCGTGAGGACAAGGCGATGGTGATTTCGGATTACACCAAGGGCAACCCGGAACGGCTGGGTGGTACCGGAGCGGCTCACCCAGCGCTGCTGCATAACAAAATTCATCAGGTTGATTGCACACCCATTGTGCACGGGATTGTGGAGCATAGCTATTATCTTGCCGGTAACGTTAGCGCCGACATTCGTGCGAGTATCGATGGCTGGGAGCAGGATGATTCCAGACGATATCGGCAGCGCAATGCTACGTTGAACAATGTTTGGGCAATGAAGAAATAGGAGTGATAATAAAAAATCATGCGTATAATTTTTTCAAGTTATTTTCTAGCTTGTGAGAGACAAATATGGAAAGAGATTTCAGTAAAGCACTTGAGCTGATTAAGATGTTTGAAGGCGTTTGCGATGGAGACCCTTTCACAATCAACCTGGATGCGTATCTATGTCCTGCCGGCTATTGGACGATAGGTTGGGGCCATGTGGTAATTGATTCTCAAGGCAATCAAGTCAAAGGCGCATCAAACAAAGCCATTGCCCGTTCGATCTACCCACAAGGCATCACAAAAGACGAAGCGGAAGTATTGTTGAAAGATGATGTGCGTAAATTTTCAGCAGGCGTTGAGAATTTAGTTCATGTGGAAATTAGCGACACGCGATTCTGTGTATTGGTTGATTTTGCTTTCAATGTTGGCATAGGAGCATTTAAGAACTCCACCTTACTGAAGCTTCTAAATCAAGGTGAAGCAAGTCAAGTGCCTGCCCAGCTTTTACGTTGGACAAAGGCTGGTGGCAAAGAATTACCTGGTTTAAAACGGCGCAGAGAAGCTGAGGCTGGGCTGTGGAACTCCGTAACTGAATAAAGAGGAGCTTGTATGTCTATTTTAGGTATGGCCGGGGCGGTAGCACGTAACTTTGGCGGCGCGTGGAGACATCGTCGTCGCATAATCTACGGAACGCTTGTGTTTTGTGCTTTTTGCATCATTTATTTAATGTTCTATGGCAGTGACACCCGATTAAATGAATCTATAGTGAGTTCGGCCTTTCTTTTGGCAGGTGGCGTAATTGGTTGCTATGTTTTTGGAGCGGTTTGGGATGATAAAAATGTTGTCCCTTTATCTGCCGATAAAACAGAAGCAATTCAATCCGTAATTGGAGAGTTAGTTGGCGGCACGGCTGTTGTAGATGATCCCGATAAGCCATAGCTGGTTTTTAAACGTCTCTCTTTTTACACAATGCCCCCACGCATCCCTGATGGGCTTTCAAGCTGTCCTGTCTACTGTTATCAATTGTAACCATGGAAAAGCCAGATGATCGGCCGGAAGGCCTTATGTCATGAAATATCTCGGATTATTTCTTATTTTCTAGTTGATCTTTTAAAGCATGGTTTAATAATGCATCTAGTAAAGGCCGCTGGTATGAAATTTCATGTTTTAAGAAAGCTAAATACCTGTTATTTTCAACTGAAAATATCTGAATTTTCCAGGGCATCAAAATGAAACTCAGCAGTTTTTTTCACAAAACCATCAAACGTATCATTTTGCCAGCCTTGATGTCCTATTCCTTTTGCGCTTTGGCGGATAACAGCTGGAGTTATCATCAGGAAAGCGACAGATTAACCAATCGTGCATATAGTTTTGCTCGATCGCCGATGCCGACGCGTGGTCTTTATGACGATATCAAGCTGGAAATCGTTTGCAAGGATAATAAGTTGCAAGCCGTTATTGAAACTGACAGTTTAATCGCCTCGCAGAACAGCGCCTTTGATGTTGAGTATCAAATTGATAAAAAGCCGCCTGTTACGATTCAGATGAGAACTTTTAAGGACTCCAAGCGAAAAGGCTATTCAGACGACTATGGCAAACGCATCGCTGATGATATTTTGACGGGGAAATCGATTTTTATTCGCGTCCACACCCTAATAAAAAAGGTTCTGTCTGGTTCAATGTCCTTGGAAAATGCAGCCGAACCCATTACACGGGTATTTTCCGATTGCGGTCTTACCGTAGCAGATAACGTCACTAGCGAGCCTGCCTACAGCCTGCCCGAGTTTGAGCTGGAATTTAATAAGCTTTCTCCGGAGCAGCAACAGCAAGTGTTGGGTAGGATCAAAAAAATGATGATGGAGATGCATTAAGATAATGCAAAGGTTTTGGTGATGTGGATACAAAAAGAGTTTTTATTGGCGGCAAAAAACCGGGGATTTCATCTCATCACCGATGAGATATTGAGAGCCATTCCGGAATTAAGTTCGGTAGAATGCGGGTTGCTGCACCTTTTTATTAAGCACACCTCGGCATCATTGACCATTAATGAGAATGCCGACCCGACAGTGCGCCAGGATATGGAAAGCCACTTTAATAAGTTTGTGCCGGAAAAAGCCCCTTATTATAGGCATGACTATGAAGGCGACGACGACATGCCCGCACATATAAAGAATTGCCTGCTTGGCTCCAGCATTAGCATACCGATTACTGATGGTGTTCTTAATCTGGGCACCTGGCAAGGCATTTACTTGTGCGAGCATCGCAATCAGGGTGGCCGCAGAAGCATTGTGGCCACAATTCATGGTTAGGCTAGCACTGACTTGGTACGCCTTAAAATTTAAGGCTCACTTGGTGGATCGCTATATGAAAATGTACAAAAATATCTCCAAAACAAGCAAGCCGATCAATTCAAGTGACTGAAGAAAAAAACATAAATAATACAAATAAAGATCATCGGCCCACTAGAAAGTTCTGCGTTGCCCCTATGCTCGACTGGACTGATCGTCATTGCCGCTATTTTCACCGGCTGATTTCACAGCACGCTTTTTTGTATACCGAGATGGTAACGACCGGCGCTTTAATCCATGGCGACCACCACCGGTTTCTACAGTTTAATGCGGCTGAGAAACCGGTGGCATTCCAGTTGGGCGGCAGCAATCCGCAGGAGTTGGCCATCTGCGCCAGGATGATTGAAGACTCTGGCTATGACGAGGTGAATCTAAATGTTGGCTGTCCCAGTGACCGGGTTCAGAATGGCCGTTTTGGCGCGTGTCTGATGGCTGAACCGGAGCTTGTTGCCGAGTGCGTTGCGGCAATGGGGCAGGCGGTTTCAATTCCGGTTACGGTTAAGTCAAGAATCGGCATTGATGATCGTGATTCTTATGATGAGCTGATTCATTTTGTATCGACTGTTGCCGATGCCGGTTGCAGGACTTTTATTGTCCATGCGAGAAAGGCGTGGCTAAGCGGCTTATCGCCCAAACAAAACCGCGATGTTCCGCCCTTGCGCTACGATATTGTCTATCAACTAAAACAGGACTTTCCGCAGCTGGAAATCATCCTGAATGGCGGCATCACGACTTTGGATCAGGCTGAAGAGATTATGAAAAACGTTGACGGCGTCATGGTGGGCAGGGAGGCTTATCATAATCCGTATTTATTAGCCGATGTTGACAGGCGCTTTTTTGGTGAGTCCAAAACACCCTTGTCACGGGAAGCAGTTTTGCGCTCCTTTATACCTTATATTCGGGAGCAGCTTGATGATGAAGTCCGCTTAAGCAGCATATCCCG
This sequence comes from Methylobacter sp., assembly GCA_041661895.1. Taxonomy (GTDB): domain Bacteria; phylum Pseudomonadota; class Gammaproteobacteria; order Methylococcales; family Methylomonadaceae; genus Methylobacter_A. Next base: position 12,986 of record JBAZTN010000018.1, read on the forward strand.
GCATATCTTGGGATTGTTTCATGGTGAATATGGCGCCAGGGGTTGGCGTCGGCATATCAGTGAAAATGTCTGTAAACCAGGTGCAGACATCCATGTGATTTTAGATGCGTTAAAATTCACAGCACAATGATGTATACTGACCGACTATTTTTATAACTGAGACTGAAATTATGGAAGAGCATTTTGCCAAGATTATCGAAGCCGTCGGGGAAGATTTAAACCGCGAAGGTTTGATCGATACGCCAAAACGCGCGGCTAAGGCTTTCAAATTTTTAAACAACGGCTACGAAAAATCGCTGGAAGAAGTGCTAAATGGCGCTATTTTTACAGCTGATACCGAAGACATGGTTATCGTTAAGGATATTGAACTGTATTCTTTATGTGAACACCATTTGTTGCCCTTTATCGGCAAATGCCATGTGGGCTATTTGCCCCGTGGCAAGGTGATGGGCCTGTCCAAAGTGGCGCGCGTTATTGATATGTACGCACGACGCCTGCAAATTCAGGAAAAATTGACCAAGCAAATAGCGGACGCGATTGAATTGGCAACCGGTGCCAGAGGTGTGGCGGTGGTTATTGAGGCCAAGCACTTGTGCATGATGATGCGTGGCGTTGAAAAACAGAATTCAGTCATGACCACTTCAGTGATGACGGGGGTTTTCCGTAAAGAGATCAGCACCCGCTCAGAATTTTTAAATCTGATCAATAGATAATAGCTTCGCATGGCAACACATGATGCTGTCGATGGAAAAAAAACGGGAGTACTACTGGCGAATCTTGGTTCGCCAGTAGCACCAACAACCTCAGCAGTCAGACGTTTTCTTAAAGAATTTCTTTGGGATCCTCGCGTCGTCAACCTGCCACGACCACTGTGGTGGGTGATACTGCATTTTTTCGTGTTGCCTTTTCGTCCTCACAAATCAGCGAAAGCCTATCGCAAAATATGGGATGAAAACGGCTCTCCTTTGGCTTTCTGGACTTTGCAATTAACCCGGCAAGTCGCTGATAAGCTGAGCGACAAAGGCATTATCGTTAATTATGTAATGCGTTATGGTGAACCCTCCATAGCAAAGCAATTAAGGGTTTTCAAAAAAGAGGGAATTGAAAATTTAATTGTTTTACCTTTGTATCCCCAATACTCATCAACAACAACGGCATCCATCTATGATGATGTCATCAAAGAACTCAATAAGTGGCGGCATCTTCCCAGTATTCAATTTGTCAGCGATTATCATCGTGATAGCCATTATATTGCTGCGGTTGCCGGTTCAATTGAGAAATCCTGGCGTGAACACGGTAAAAATGAGCTGCTATTAATGTCTTTCCACGGCTTGCCTGAGCAGCTCACTAAATGGGGTGACCCATATTTTCATCAGTGCCATAAAACGGCAGCCTTGATCGCTAAAAAATTGGGCCTCAATGATAAGCAATGGCTGATTGTATTCCAATCTCGTTTTGGTAGGGCGCAATGGTTAAAACCCTATTGTGTAGACACCTTAAAGAATCTTCCCGGGCAGGGTGTTAAAACGGTTGATGTTGTGTGCCCCGGTTTTGCTGTGGATTGCCTGGAAACGCTGGAAGAAATAGCGATGGAGAATAAATCAATTTTTATGGAGTCCGGCGGTACAGCCTATCGCTATATACCAGCGCTTAATGATTCAGAAGTTCATGTAAGTGCTATAGTTAATTTATTGGAACAAAAACTTTAAGGCCGCAGGCCGGGTTATGCTAATCCGACCTCGCAATGATGTCATCGATAAAAAGGGCTAAAGCGATGAAAGAAACAATACTACAAAGCTGGCAGAATGCCTGGCCGGCCGTTAAATCCAGCAAGCCGTTGGAAACAGGTGCAGGTGTCATAGATGAAAGCGCTTTCAAGACCATTGAAGTTGATGAGGTTTTTGATGCAATAAATCATGCTTCAACGACTGTAGGTCAATCGGTGTTATTCCGCTCTTTAACACAGCCTTTGGATACACTGGATGAGATCGAGGCAAAGCAGGAAGCCGTCGAGGAGCTGCGCAAAAAACCGGCGTTAAAAGAAGCTATCGACCGCATCGTACAAAATGCCTCAGAAAATGAGAAAAGCTTTTATTTATTATTGTTTGGTGAATTCCTGGGATCATTTGGAACGGCCAGAGATGAACATGAAATCGAGGGTTTTGGTTATCTGCAATATAAAAGAGGGATTCGTTTTATACTTGAGCTGGTTGAGCAGATTCAGGCTTCTGAAGCCCCGCAAAGCAGCTATCTAAAAGGCATCTTTGAAAAAATAAGAGCGTTTGCAGATACCCGCCCCTATTCTCTGATGGAAGGCCCTGTCTATATCACTGAAAATGGTATTCAATGCAAAGAGGAAAGGGCTGAGGCGTTTTCACCTGCGATTATTTTTAAACCGCGGATATTCAAGCCACTGCTGATTAGCTTATTTTTCGGGATAATCTGGGCAATGGCGCATTTTTTTCCAACAGCTATGTTTAAGGTTTCAGTTGAGGCAATCCCGACTGCGTCCATATTCTTTGTGCCTTTGTTGCTGATTTATTTCCCTATAATCGGCGGCTTTGATCGTGACAGCTGTATTATTCCATTAAGAAATGAGTTCAAAAATTCCCAGGCAGTTGCCGAAACATTGGATGCCTTGGGGCAGCTGGACGAATTGCTGTCGTTCATGAAATTTGCTGACGCATTTGGCGGGGACATGGTGATGCCTGAACTGGTTGATGCGCCGCATCACCGGATCAATCTGGCTGGTGCCAGAAACCCGGTTTTAGGCAAGCAAAACAATAACTATGTGGGCAACGATTTTATTCTGGACGAGGACAAACTGGTCCTGATAACGGGGCCTAATAGTGGCGGCAAGACGGCCTTTTGCAAAACCATTACCCAGATTCAATTGCTGGCGCAAATCGGTTGTTATGTTCCGGCCAAAGCAGCAACACTCACTGTCGCTGACAGGATTTTTTATCAGGCTCCTGAAATTAGTCATCTGGATGACGGGGAAGGACGCTTCGGTACTGAATTAAAAAGAACCCGGGATATATTTTTGGCATCAACGGCTAAAAGCCTGGTGGTGCTTGATGAATTATCGGAAGGCACGACGATTGAAGAAAAAATGGAGTCTTCTTCAAACGTTCTCAATGGCTTTTATCGAAAAGGTAATAGTACAATTCTGATCACCCACAATCATCAGCTGGTCGATAATTTTGTCGCTCAGGGCATAGGCTTGCCAAGGCAGGTGGAATTTGCCAATGACGCGCCCACCTATAAGTTAATTGAGGGTATTTCCCGGGTTAGTCATGCGGATCGCGTGGCTAAAAAAATCGGTTTTTCAAAAGAAGATATAGATAATTATCTGTCGGATACACAATGAAAATAGGAACAGCATTAACTAACAGTGCAACCAAAGCCTTGCTGCTTGGCAGTGGTGAATTAGGCAAGGAATTGGCTATTTCGCTGCAACGCTACGGCGTGGAGGTAATTGCCGTAGACCGTTATCCGAATGCACCAGCGCAACATGTGGCGCATCGCAGTCATGTGATTGATATGACCGACACCGAAGCGGTCAAAAAACTGATTGCTCTGGAGCAGCCTGATTTTATCATTCCGGAAATTGAAGCGATTGCGACCCAGGCGCTGATTGAAATTGAAGCAGAAGGATCGTGTACCGTGGTACCCAATGCCAGGGCTATTCAACTGACCATGAATAGGGAAGGCATCAGAACACTAGCCGCAGAACAGCTTAAAATTCCAACCTCAGACTATGCTTTTGCACAATCATTTGAAGAGCTGCAAGCTGCCGTTGAGGCCGGAATCGGTTATCCGTGCTTTATCAAGCCGACTATGTCATCATCGGGAAAAGGCCAATCCATGGTCAAAAGCGCCGATCAGCTTAAGCAAGCGTGGGATTACGCTAAATTCAGCGGCCGGGTTGATACCGGCAAAGTGATTGTTGAGGCAAAAATAGAGTTTGATTTTGAAATCACCTTATTGACTGTCAGGGCTCTGACGGAAAACGGCGACGTGGAGACTTGTTTTTGCGAACCCATAGGGCACAGACAGGAAAGTGGCGATTACCGGGAGAGCTGGCAACCGCAGGCAATGAGTCCTTCAGCCATAAAATCAGCCCAGGAAATCGCTTTTAAAATCACCAATGAAATCGGCGGACTCGGTTTGTTTGGCGTTGAGTTGTTTATCAAGGGCGACGATGTCTGGTTTAGTGAAGTAAGTCCCAGGCCGCATGACACCGGCATGGTTACTATGGTCACTCAGCAGCAAAATGAATTCGAATTGCATGCCAGAGCCATTTTAGGCTTGCCAGTTGACGCCAGTCTGCAAAGAGCGGGTGCAAGCGCTGTTATATTAGGTGGTCTGGATGCTCAAGGCGTTGTTTATGAAGGGCTGGATAAGGCGCTCGCCGTGCCGACCAGCGAAATCAGACTGTTTGCCAAGCCCGAGGCATTTATAACCAGGCGCATGGGAGTTGCTTTAGCCACCGCCGAAACTGTTGAAGAAGCAAGAAATAGAGCGGCCAAAGCCGCAAACCTGGTAGTTATTAAACCCGCACAGTAGGTAACAAGAATGATGAGACTGACCGTTGTTTTAGTATTAACCTTACTCATCCCTAATAAAGTCCTGGCTGATATCTATAAATTTGTTGATGTGGATGGGCATGCTTATTACACCGATAAACCCAAGAATGACCTGTATAAACGCATAATCAGAACAAGACCAGTGAGCTATGCGAAAGCATTGCCTTTTGCGGGCGCCAACAAAAAAAGATTTGCCGATGTCATTGCTGAGGCTGCCTCCAGACATCAGGTTGATGCCAAATTAGTACATGCCGTTATTCAGGCGGAATCAGCATACGACGCCAGTGCAAAGTCTTCTGCAGGCGCAGTAGGTTTAATGCAGCTAATGCCTGATACGGCAAAACGCTATGGTGTTACGGATAGAAATGATCCCATCCAGAATGTTAACGGCGGAACTCGCTATCTGAAAGATTTGCTCAGAATGTTTGATTCAAACCTGGATCTTGCTGTCGCAGCCTATAATGCCGGCGAAAATGCAGTGATAAGATATCACAACTCCATTCCACCGTACCCTGAGACACGCAATTACGTTAAAACGGTGTTAGCTTTATACAATCGAAATTCTTAAAAGACCGGTTTTTCCAAAGTCAGCATAAAGTTCAGACATTTTTCTCAATGTCGTGCATCACTCTTTAAAATCCATGCTGTTTGACCGTCTTTAAATGTCACGACGCTCCACTTCAGTTTTAACCATAGTCTGGCAATACACAAAAACAGGAGATAAAAATGAATACGCAAGAGCTGATTAAAGTATGGGATCTCCCGCTTAGAATTTTTCACTGGCTGCTGGTTGCCGGATTCTTTGTCGCTTACCTGACTGAAGATGAGCTATTAACGGTTCATGTTTGGGCGGGTTATTTGGTAGCCGGATTGCTGGTCTTCAGATTGATCTGGGGATTTGTCGGCAATGAATATGCCCGGTTCTCCAGTTTTTTATGCAGTCCTGCCCAATCATTAGCCTATGTTAAAGACCTTGTCGCATTAAAAACCAAACGTTACATCGGCCATAATCCGGCGGGTGCAGCCATGATTGTGTTATTACTTGTCAGTTTATTAATGACCGTGATCACCGGGTTTGCTGTTTACGGCGCAGATCAAGCGGCTGGGCCTTTAGCTTCTATAGGGTCCAGTAACAAAAAAATGTGGGAAGAAGTGCATGAGTTCTTTGCCAACTTCACGCTGTTGCTGGTTGTTGTGCATGTCGTAGGTGTAGTCGTTGAAAGCTATATACACTGTGAAAACCTGGCAAGAGCAATGGTGCATGGATACAAGAAAACGCTTGATAACGAAAAATAAATCAGCCAATCATGGCATCGTCTAAAATCATAACCACAAGCTCAAAATCCGAAAACATCATCGCTGCTTTGAGCTTGCTCGGCATCGGCGGTTATCTGGTATTGCGGTATGCGCTCGATGTGGGATATGACATCTACACGCTATCGTTAAATGCGACTTTAACCTCGGCTGCTGCTGGAATTTACCAGGGACAATATGCGCTTTCCATTCAACTGGTACAACTGCCCCTGATTGGCGTATTAGTGCTAGGCGGTGTTCCGCTGGTTTATCAGCTCATCGTGAAATTATGTCATGGCGATTTTGGCGCCGATTTGCTGGCGGGCTTGTCCATCGTGACAGCCGTTTTGCTGGATGAATATCTGGCGGGAAGTCTGGTGGTGTTGATGCTTTCCGGCGGCGCGGTACTGGAATTATATGCAGTACGCAAAGCTTCGTCAGTGCTTGAGGCTCTGGCTAAGCGCATGCCGTCAGTCGCGCATAGAAAATCGGGCGATGAGCTAACCGACATTACCACGGAGCAGGTTCATATCGGCGATACCTTATTGATACTGCCCCATGAAATTTGCCCCATTGACGGCACGGTGCTGGAAGGCTCCAGCACCATGGATGAATCCTATCTGACCGGCGAACCGTATATGATGTCGAAAGTCAGCGGCTCCCAAGTGCTTTCCGGCGCTATTAACGGTGATTCGGCGTTAACTATTCGAGCGGACAAGCTGGCTATAGATTCCCGCTATGCCAAGATTATGGAAGTGATGCAGTCGTCCGAACAGTACCGCCCGAACATCAGACGGCTGGGCGACCAACTGGGTGCGCTTTACACGCCGTTGGCCGTCATTATTGCACTGGTTGCATGGATGATGAGCGGAGATGTGGTGCGTTTCCTGGCGGTACTGGTGATCGCCACGCCTTGCCCGTTGCTGATCGGCATCCCCGTCACCATTATCAGCTCGATTTCGTTGGCGGCGCGGCGGGAAATTATCATCAAGAATCCGGCCATACTGGAAACTATCGGCACTTGCCGCACGGCGATTTTTGATAAAACCGGCACGTTGACTTATGGCCGTCCCTCGCTGACGGCGTTGATTCCCGGCCAAGCCCATAATGAACGGGACGTGTTAACTTTAATCGCCAGTCTGGAGCGTTATTCCAAGCATCCGCTATCCAGAGCCATTATTACAGCGGCGGAAAAATCGACTTTAGCCTTATTAAGCGTCACCAATATCACCGAGCTGCCGGGCGAGGGGCTCAAAGGCAATGTGGCGGGCAAACGGATTCAGATCACCAGTCGCAAAACATTTGTTGAGCAGCACCCGGATGTTGAGGAGGTTTTGCCGCCGATCACCGGCGGTCTGGAATGCGTGGTGCTGATTGACGATGCATATGCGGCGACCCTGCAATTTCGGGACGAAGTGCGTACTGATAGCTCATCATTTATCAACCACTTGAAACCCAGTCACCTTTTTGACCGGGTGATGCTGGTGTCCGGCGACAGGGAATCGGAAGTATGTTTCCTGGCCGAACAGGTCGGCATTGAACATGTTTATTTTAGCCAAAGCCCTGAGCAGAAACTAGAGCTGGTACGCGCTGAAACCAAAGCGGCAAAAACAGTGTATCTGGGCGATGGCATCAATGATGCACCGGCACTGACTGCCGCGACCATCGGCATAGCCTTTGGCCAAAATAGCGACATTACTGGGGAATCGGCGGATGCGGTGATCATGGACAGTTCGTTGTTAAAAGTCGACGAGCTGTTTCATATCGGCGAACGGATGCGTAAAATTGCCCTGCAAAGCGCGGTGGGCGGCATGGCGCTGAGTTTGATAGGTATGATATTTGCAGGATTGGGTTATTTGACTCCGGTAGCCGGAGCCATTACCCAGGAAGTCATCGATGTTCTTGCGGTATTGAATGCCTTGAGAGCAGCCATTCCGCCGAAAACGCTTTCAGATTTTTAAAAAAGGAAACCCAATGTTACCCCATCACCACGAAATACACCGTACTCATCGCATCGGCTGGCTGCGGGCTGCTGTGCTGGGCGCGAACGACGGCATTGTCTCCACGGCCAGTTTAATCGTGGGCATTGCTGCCTCGCATGCAACGCATAATGAAATAGTCTTGGCCGGTGTTGCAGGTTTGGTTGCCGGAGCTATGTCGATGGCGGCGGGTGAATATGTATCGGTCAGTTCACAAGCCGATACCGAACAGGCTGATTTAAATCGTGAGCGCAAAGAACTGGATGAAGATGAACATCATGAGAAAAAAGAACTGGCATCCATCTATGTGTCGCGCGGGCTGGATCCCCTACTGGCCGGGCAGGTTGCAGAACAATTGATGAATCATGATGCGTTGGGCGCACATGCTCGCGATGAACTGGGTATCTCGGAAACGGGTACTGCAAGGCCCATTCAGGCGGCGCTGACTTCGGCGGCGACATTTGCCGTTGGCGCGGTATTGCCTTTATTGATAGTCGTGTTCGCCCCGAATGCCGATTTAATCGTGTTGGTGTCATCCGCATCATTGCTGTTTTTAACCTTGCTGGGCATGTTGGCGGCCTATAGCGGAGGGGCAAACATCATTAAAGGGGCTTTTCGTGTCGCCTTCTGGGGTGCGCTTGCTATGGGACTGACCGCCGCTGTTGGTTCCGTTTTTGGAACGGTTGTCTAAATACCATGGACTGGCAGGTCTATATCATCCTCTGTACCGATAATACGCTTTATACCGGCATCACTAATGATGTTGCTAGGCGTTTTAACCAGCATGCAGATAAACAAGGTGCCAAATATTTTCGGGGGCGGCAGCCCAAACAGCTGGTTTATGTTGAACCCGGACATGACCGCAGTTCTGCCAGTAAGCGGGAAGTGGTCATCAAAAAATTGCCACGGCTTGAGAAGTTGGAACTGCTTGGTTCTGAGATTAATAAAGTAACTGATTTTCAATAGGGCAGTATGTATTCAAAACAAATATTCGATCAGGATTGCAGGCAGTGTAAACGGCTGGATGATTTTCTGTGTGAAGTTAAACAAAAACATCCCGATTATCATGCCCGTCCGGTTGCACCTTTTGGCGATAGCGCTGCCCAATTATTGATTGTGGGATTGGCTCCCGGTATGCACGGTGCCAATGCCACAGGCCGGCCATTTACCGGCGATTATGCAGGGCTGCTGCTGTATGAGGCGCTTTATGAGTTTGGCTACAGTAATCAAATAAAGTCGGAGTCATTGGCGGATGGCTTGGCGCTGAAAAACTGCCGTATAACCAACGCGGTTAAATGCCTGCCGCCGCAAAATAAACCGACAGGCGACGAAATCAATCAGTGCAATAACTTTTTGTCTGCCGAGATAAAGACATTGCCGGAACAGTCGATAATATTAGCCTTAGGCACAGTTGCCCATCAGGCGGTGTTAAAAGCGTATGATATGAAACTGAGTAGCGCTAAATTTGCTCATAATGCCCGGCATGCCTTGCCGGATGGCCGCACCCTGGTTGATTCTTATCATAGTAGCCGTTATAACGTGCAGACTAAAAGGCTGACTAAAGAAATGTTTACCGATGTTTTTCGTACCATTGGGCAGTTATTGGGTAAGGTGTGAGTTCCGAAATTCCAGAAAATAAGTTTGATGTAAAAGCGTTTTTAAAAAAACTGACCACGCGCCCCGGTATCTACAAGATGCTCGATGAGCAGGGTGAGATTATTTATATTGGTAAGGCTAAAAACCTTAAAAACCGCGTTTCCAGCTATTTCAAAAAACAAGCTGCTTCAACTAAGCAGCAGGCTATGGTGGCTAAGGTTGCAGCCATTGAAGTGACCGTGACGCATACGGAAGGCGAGGCCTTATTGCTGGAATGCCAGCAGATCAAACGCCATAAGCCCCGATACAATATCTGCTTAAGGGATGATAAATCCTATCCTTATATATTTCTGTCCAGTGATCAGGATTTTCCCCAAGTCACGATACACCGTGGCGCAAAAAAGAAAAAAGGCAAATATTTCGGCCCTTATCCCAGTGCGGGTGCCGTAAAGGAAACCCTAAAGTTACTGCAAAAAATATTTCCGGTCAGGCAGTGCGATGATTCTATCTATAACAATCGTTCCCGTCCCTGTTTGCAATATCAAATAGAACGCTGTACCGCGCCATGTGTGGATTTGATCGATAAAGCCAGCTATGCCCAAGATGTTGACAGTACCATGATGTTTCTGGAAGGCAAGGGCGGTCTGCTGATTGATCGGTTGATTGCCAAGATGGAACAGGCGGCGGCTGATCTTGAATATGAGCAGGCTGCAGGCTATAGGGATCAGATCACAAAATTGCGTTCAGTGCTGGAAAAACATTTCGTTCATGGAGAACGGGGTGATGTAGATATTATCGCCTGTGCGATCAAAGCGGGCGTGGCCTGTGTGCAGGTGTTCTTTATCCGTAACGGGCAACATCTGGGTAACAAGGTGTTTTTCCCCAAGATAACCGATGAGCATGATCCGTCGGCCATAGTACAAGCGTTTATTCCGCAATATTATCTGGATAAACAGGTGCCTCATGAGCTGATTGTCAGTCATGAGCTGGAAGAAGCCGATTTGTTGATGGAGGTGTTGGCGGCCCAGGCAAAACATGCTGTGGCTATTTCCCACAATGTCAGGGGGGAGCGGTTAAAATGGCTGCAAATGGCTTGCACCAATGCCGAAAATTCGCTGTTGAGCAAGTTAGCCGATAAACAGGGGCTTTATGCCCGGTTCCTCAGTCTGCAGGAAGAATTAGGCTGCAAGGAACTGCCAAAACGCCTGGAATGCTTTGATATCAGTCATACCCAGGGCGACCAGACTGTCGCTTCCTGTGTTGTTTTTGACAGGGAAGGGCCGGTAAAATCGGCTTATCGCCGGTTTAACATAGAAGGTATAACAGGCGGTGATGATTACGCAGCCATACATCAGGCGGTTTTCAGGCGTTTTAAGCGACTGAAAAATCCGCCCGGAGCGGATTTACACGCGAAGCGCCCGAAGGGGGATGGGCAGGGACAGCCCAGCCTGAAACAGGGCGAACATACCGCGCCAGATATATTGCTCATAGACGGCGGTAAAGGCCAAGTGCATGAAGCGCAAAAGGCACTGGCGGAATTAGACATAAACAATGTTATGATAGTCGGTGTTTCCAAAGGGCCGGACAGAAAACCCGGTATGGAGAAGCTGATACTGGTGGAGCAGGATCGGCCAATAGATATAAGTCCGGGAGCCAGCGGTTTGTTGTTGATTCAGCATATCCGTGACGAAGCGCACCGGTTTGCGATAACAGGACACAGGCAGCGTCGCGGCAAGGCTAAAAAACAATCGGCTATGGAAGTCATTCCAGGGCTGGGGCCTAAACGGCGGCAGATTTTATTAAAACAGTTTGGGGGGCTGCAAGGCATTTCACGGGCTGGGGTGGATGCGCTTTGTAGTGTGGACGGCATAAGTCGTTCTGTGGCACAACGGATTTACGAACTATTTCATCATCAAGATGACAATTGAATTGAACTTACCTACAAATCTTACGCTGTTAAGAATCGCGTTAATTCCTTTATTAACCGTGATTTTTTATGTGCCCTGGGAATATTCAAATCTTGCCTGTACGCTGATTTTTATTATTGCAGGGCTTACCGACTGGCTGGACGGCTATCTTGCCAGAAGAATGCAGCAGGAAACGCCTTTCGGAGCTTTTTTAGATCCAGTGGCAGATAAACTGATGGTAGCTATAGTTTTGGTTTTGATTGTTCAGCAGCAACCAACTCCTTATTTGGCGATTCCTGCTGCTGTCATTATCGGCAGGGAAATAACCATTGCCTCGCTCAGGGAATGGATGGCGGAAATTGGCAAGCGGGCAAAAGTTAAGGTTTCTCAATTAGGTAAATGGAAAACCACTGCGCAAATGCTGTCAATCACCCTGCTGTTATATCGTGAAGATGTTGCCGGCATACCTGTAAACTCGATTGGTTATGGGTTGTTGTACATTGCAGCCATATTAACGCTATGGTCCATGGTTAATTACTTAAGCGCCGCGTTGGCAGCGATTGAGGAAAAATAAATACACTACTGTCAGGTTTTACGCGGGCCTTTCGGGTTTTTACTAACATACAAATACAGCGGATTGAATCAGCTGTGAAAGAAGAAAATGGATCAGGAAATAGAAAATATTCAGGAACAACCTGAAATACAGGATGAAATATTACTGGCGGCTTTAAAGCTATTTGCCGAAAAAGGATATTTCAATACATCATTAATCGATATTAAAGATGCGGCTGGCTTAAACACGACTAGCGTAATCTATCATCACTTTAAAACCAAGCAGATGATTGCCTCTGCATTGTATGCAAATATTCTTGATAGTTTGAGTATCTCAATTGATGATATCAGGCGTAAAAATGAAAAACCATCAGAGCAATTACGGGGCATTGTTGATTTGTTATTCAAACTGACGGACGATGCGCCCGATGTGATGCGGTTTCTGCTGCTTTCAAAAATCAACGAGTTTTTGCCTGAAGAAAAACCCGTCTTGAAAACAGTCGCTTTTGTAAAAATCATCAAGATTATCGAGGCTGGCATTCAATCCGGTGAGATACGTAATATGACTCCGCAGCTTGGGTATGCGTATTTTTTCGGCATTATAGATAATACCTTGCGTATGGTGTTGACCGGCGCTCTTGACAAGAAAGCTGATTTCTATCAGTCGCAAGCCTGGCTTGCAGCATGGAATGCAATCGCTAAAAAGTGATTAAGACCCCCGTAATGTCGTAGCCATTCAATCGGTGTGGTGGCGACTTTATGCCCTTGAGGGACAATGGATAAGTGAGCTCGACCCCACATGAGTGTGGGTTTCTGCTGAATCAGCCTAACTTAATGGCACAGGTTCTTGTGATGGTTTGTTGGGTCTGGAGAAAACCATGGGTGACATAATTCAGTTTAAACGGCCAACAGTATCGCAAATACATAAAGGCAATACGCTATGCCGCAGCGGTTTCCATAAATGGGAAATCCTGAAGGAAAAGCAGTTTGACGTGAAGCAGGGACAGCTGATTACTGTTTATCAATGTAAACGGTGTGGGAAAACAAAATCCAAGGCTCTTTAGACGATTTTCCAGAAAGGAGCAGACGTAGCCCACTCCTTTCTGAGAAGCCTTAAAGTCAAAGATCAATAAACGTCTCTGACGTACCGCTTGTCTTTTTTCAGTTGATTGACATAATCGATGGCCTGTTGTTCTGACAGCTTGCCGTGTTTGGCAATCACATCATGCAAGGTTTTATCGACGTCTTTAGCCATTCTGTAGGCATCGCCGCAGACGAAGAAATAACCGCCTTGTTCCAGCCATGCAAACAGTTCTGCGCCGTTTTCAAGCATTTTGTCCTGGACATAAATCTTGGCTTCCTGGTCTCGGGAGAAGGCTATATCCAGGCTCGTCAGCAGGCCGCTTTCCTGCATGGCTTCTAGTTCTTCGCGGTAAATAAAATCAGTCGCAGCGTTACGGTCGCCAAAGAATAGCCAGTTTTTGCCCGACGCTTTTCGGTATTCGCGTTCCTGTAAAAATGCACGGAACGGCGCGATACCGGTGCCGGGGCCGACCATAATCATGGGCAGGCTGTTATCCTCAGGGACTCTGAAGACTTTATTGGGGGTGAAGAAACAACGTACGTTGGTTTCATCATCAACCAGATCAGCCAGGAATGTTGAACAGACCCCTTTGTGCTGGCGGTTATGGCTTTCGTAGCGGACGCTGGCAACCGTTAAGTGAACCGTGTCAGGATGCATTTTGCCACTGGAAGAAATCGAGTAGGCGCGATGTTGTAGCGGTTTTAACAGTGCGATGAATTCAGCGGCGGCAAATTCACACTGAGGGAATTGCAACAGTAAATCAAGCGTGTCGCGTCCCCATAAATAATTCGCCAGCTTTTCCTTATCGCCGGATTCAATAATGCCGTTGAGTTCCTGGTCGCCGGAGCGGATGGCAATCTCTTCGACCAGTTCTTTGCTGGGCAGTTTGATCTCAAAATGCGTGCGTAATGCTTCATGCAGAGGCATCCACTCGTCATTGACTGGCTCGATTTCATCGCCGTTGCAGCCGATGGCCTTGATGATATCGGCGACTAGTTCGGGGCAGTTAGTCGGAATGACACATAAGGCATCGCCAGCTTCATAGCTTAAGCCTGAACCGGTGATTGAAATTTCGTAATGGCGTGTTTCTTTGGATGATGACTCATCGGTCACGATACGGTTAACCAGCATTTTGGCTGGGAACGGGTTTTTTCGGGTGTATTGCGGTTTTTCAGCGTGGCCGGAAACGATATCAACAATGGCAGTAGCAGATGCGCCTTCAGCCATGTGCGGAATGACCTCGCTGATCCAGCTTTCGGCAGGTTCTTCAAAATCCACGTCACAGTCGGTACGATCAAGAACGCGCGTAGCACCCAGTTCCGCCAGTCTGTTGTCCCAGTCTATGCCTGCTTTGCAGAATAAATCATAGGCAGTGTCGCCCAAAGCCAATACAGAAAACTTGATATGTTCGAGTTTAGGCGCGGATTCAGCGCGCACAGCGTCCCACAGCAGTTGGGCATTATCAGGCATATCGCCTTCACCGTAGGTGCTGGTGATGATGAGCAGATATTCCATGGCTGAAAGCGCATCGATTTCGATCTCATCCATGCTTTTTACCAATGGCTTCAAGCCATGGGCTTTTGCGACTGCGGCGGCATCGTTGGCGACTGATTCGGCATTGCCGG
>JBAZTN010000019.1:0-27475 GCA_041661895.1 Methylobacter sp.
GCGCGACAGGATGGTGGGGTTGTTGATCTTGTAGCCGTTGAGATGCAGGATGGGCAGCACCGCACCATCGCGGATCGGGTTGAGGAATTTGTTGGAATGCCAGGAGGTGGCCAGCGGGCCGGTTTCGGCTTCGCCATCGCCTACCATTACCGCAACGATCAAATCCGGATTGTCGTAAGCCGCGCCGAATGCGTGGGAAATACTGTAACCGAGTTCCCCGCCTTCATGGATCGAACCCGGTGTTTCCGGCGTGCAGTGGCTGCCGATGCCGCCCGGAAAGGAGAAATCCTTGAAGAACTGGCGCATGCCGTGTTCGTCTTCACCCTTGTTCGGGTAAATTTCGCTGTAAGCGCCTTCCAGATAGACCGGGCCGAGCACACCCGGCGCACCATGCCCCGGACCAGCCAAAAAAATGGCATTCAGATCGTACTTGTTGATCAGCCGGTTGAGATGTATATAAGTGAAGGAGAGGCCGGGACTTGCCCCCCAGTGACCCAGCAAACGATTCTTCACATGCTCTATCTTGAGCGGTTCGCGCAGTAGCGGATTGTCGCGCAGATAAATCATGCCCGCCGCAAGGTAGTTGCAGGCACGCCAGTAGGCGTCAATCTTGCTGATTTCTTCCGGGAGTAGCTTTGTCGGTTGGGTGGGCATGGCTTATACCTCCGAAGTTGGTTTCATATAGGGCGGTTAATTTTCGATATTATACCGACTCATTGTGACACCTTTATGCCAAGTCGGCTGAGAATCAGGGCGATAATGTTAGTCTTTTTAATTCACCAACAAATCAATACGAAAAATACTCTCAAGGCTCTACATGGGAAAGTCTTTTTAAATACCCATAACGCGAAAAGTAATTGATATCCCACACGCAAAATATGTAATAACTTACACAAAAGTAGGTCATATCCTACAAAAAGTAAGTAATCACGTACAAAAAATAGGTCATATCCCGCACTTTTGTTAAAAGCCTATTTATAAAGGTTATTATTATCAATTGGTTACAAATGATTTTTTCAAAAATAGGGCATATCACAGGAAATAGGTGAAATCACCTAGTTTTAGTTCCCCAAAAAATACGTATTAATACCTATATGGCTAAGAAACAACACTAATTTAAGTTGGCACGTCGATTGCTTTGTAGCAATTGCTATCAAGTTTGTTCGGTTCAGGGACGATGAGCCAGGAAGACAATAGGAAGAAGTAATACGAACATGGGGGAAGGGCTCCTCCCCACGCTGTGTGTCGATCTCGAACATCTACAGACAGCGGCTTCGTTAGTGCAACCTTAAATATCAAACTTACGAAATTACGGGGAGAAACCCATCGTGAAACATTATAAAGTAAAAAGCTACACGAGACAGGCTGGTATGACCTTAATCGAATTATCGGTTGTCTTGTTAATCCTGGTTGGTTTGGCGGGTTTGCTGATTCCTTATGTGGGCAGCTTTACCCAGACCACCCATGACAGCACCAACTCCAATAACGTGACGCAATTAAATAATGCATTTTTGCGTTATACATCTGAAAAAAACAGATTACCTCCGCATGTGGACTTATTAACCAATGCTGTAGCTGGGACGGGAACAGGGTCTTGCTCCACTGCGCAAACTGTAGGAAGCATTTATTGCGGCTTGGCGAATTCAGCCTTGTTCACGCCTGTTACCTATGCGGCTGACTCTGTTGCAGCAAATTCGCTGGCAAGTTCCGGAATAAACATGGCGGTAGCAAACGATCCTACTATCCCAAATAAAACGTTTGGTACCAGCACAGCCATGATTTACCTCGATGATCCTGCTGGACCAGTTACTGTGCCAACGGGAGGAACCGCTGGCTACGGCGGTACTACGGCATTTGCAGCAGTTGCAGCGACTACTACTCCAGCTTTATCAGTTGAACAGCATTTAGCAAAAGCATTAGGTCGTGACGCTATGGTCTATAACTCCACTTGTTATGACTACATTGGCGTTGGTCTTGGTGATAACAATGAATTGATTCAGTCTACAATGGCAGCTGCTCCTGTGTTCTTCCCTCAAGATGCCAAAGCTGGACCCACAGAGGCCTATGGACACTTCATTGCAATCCTTCAGGTGGACAAAGCTAACACCGGTGCCAACATGATGGGTCAGAAATGTTCAGGAGTCACCGAAAAAGCGAAGTTTTTGGGTGTAGTGGCTAACGTGCCAAGTGCAGAATCACCTACTTTGGTTGGTTCAAATACACTGCTGGCGCAGACTTATACAAACAGAGCTGCCAACTAATCCGTAAGTCGGATCAGCAGGTAGGGTGGGCAATGCTGTTTTGCCTACCCTACAAAACTTAAGCGCATTATCAAACCGAACCGCAGGCTTCCCCCACCCCCTTGCTTTTCGCGGTCCGGTCGGTCCAAAAAGGAACCTAGACCAGCGCCATTATGGAATTATTAGTCAAGGCTGACGCTGAAAGGAGGCCATGGATGCCTCCTCTCCTTCCTATACCGCTGTATTTTCAAAGAGAGTGCAGCGGTATAGACGGTTTACGGAACTATTGACGCTTCCTATTTAGCGCATTTTAACTAACACAAAAATCGAGATTTTTTTGGTCAACTTTTCATCCATAAAACTGCCCGGCTTAAGCAAACGCCCTGCACACACGCTGCTGTTTATCACCGAAGTCAAAACCTTTCGCGTGGACGTGGATAAAGCCGGTGTAATGTTTGGCAGTGCCGAAATGATTGCTGTTGCGTGCCCGAGTACGGCCAAACTGGCGGAGTGCGTAAATACTATTACCGCCGACAGCCGTCCTTTGGGGCGCAAGGTCTGGGTGCTGTATACAGATCTGCCGATTGCTTCGCTGAGCATACCGTCCATGCAGGTTGAAGGCGTTGATGAAGCGACGTTGATGCAGGCGTTGCAGTTTGAGCTGGAAGGTTTAACCGGCCAGTCTTCTCAAGACATGCAGTTGGCTTATCAGCTGTTAAGTAATAAAGATGAAATGAGCAGTTACTGGGTGAGTCAGATTAATCAACTGCATTTTGAGGATGTTCAAAAGGCGATTAAAAAGGCAGGAAGCACGCTGGCTGGTTTGTTGCATCCCGCTGCACTGCCGTTATCGCTTGAAAACCCCGAGCGACAGGATTGGCTAAGAATGGAATCCTGGCCGGACCAACTGGTAGCGCTAAGAAGCCACCCTGAACAGGGTTTTAATATCCGGCTGTTTTCTTTTGACAGCCGCCACTGGAAAACCGAACTTGAACGCTGGCTAACCGAACAAGGCGAGGTTGAATATTCCGAAACCCTGTTTAACAAAACCATCGAGTTATTGCCGGAAACCGCATTTTATCTGCATTTAAACGATGTCGAGCGGATTGCCGGCTGGATGCAAGTGTGGGCGGGCGTATTGGTTAAAAAAGACCTGCCAGCCGTACCGGTTTTGCGTTATCAGTCGAAACTCAATAAAGATTTGTTGTTGATGGCTTCCGGCGGCTCGGTGGCGCTGCTGATTTGCGCAGGCCATTTAAGCTGGCATTTGTATCAGGCCAATCATTTCACGTTTGAGTTTGAAGCCTTGCAAAAGGTCGAGACATCAATGACTTCACTGCGTAAGACGATAATTGATGCTCAGGGCAAACGCGACAAGTTGAAGGCAGAAATCGACAAGCTGAAAGTCGATTCAGAGACATTGCCGAAACTGATCAAAGGCATACAACACCGGCCTGCTCAATTACTGGAAGAGTTAGCCAGAGGCCGGCCTGAAAATCTGCTGGTGGAGAGCATTGCTGTTGATAAAGATGAGGTCAAAATTAGCGGCATCAGTCTGGATGCAACCTCGGCCAATGAACTGTCAACTTATCTGGAGAAACAACTGTCCACACTGGGCTGGTCTGTTATCGCGCCCACTAAAAAGAATTTGGAATTGTTTGATGGCGGTGGGCCGTGGGACTTTGAGATCAAACTGCTTGATCTGGGCGCGGATGGGTTTAATAAAAAGCCCCATGATTGATATTAACCACACACTGCGTATCTGAACATCAATGACACCCGAACAAAAACGTGAACAATGGCTTAAACGCATCTTGCCGGCACTGGGTGTGCTGGTGATCTATTTTGTGATTTTCAGCGGTTTTGTGACTGAGAAATCCAAAAAAGCCGAGGAGCAATATAAAGGACTGGTGCAAAAAGGGATTGATGCTTCGGCTTTGTCGGCCATTGAACAGCAGCAACGCGTAATAGGGGAGGAAATCGCCAAGCTGGAACAGGAAGACAAAGCCATCCACGACGCTATAGTGGCTAACAGCGGTTTTTTATCACACTCAGGGTCGTCCAACGACGCGATTGAACAGATCTCGGTTATTTTGGCAAACAATAATTTGCAGGTGCTGGACGAAAAACGCAACGATAAACCGGGCAAAGATGTTTTACCCAGGTCGTTGCGCGATACCCGGAGCCGGCTGAAAGACATTTTATCGGTGGAGTCCGCTACTAAAGTTCCCCCTGTTGCGGCACCTACCGGTACAAATAAGGATGACAAGGATCTGAATATCTGGACGATCCGTTATGTCGGCAGTTATCTGGACAATTATCGGGCGCTGTCATCATTGATGGGCAGTGATACCAAGGCATTACCGGTATCGCTGACGATGCAGGCATACAAAGCTAACGCGGGTAAACAAGAATGGCTGTTGACCTTATGGTTGTAGTTTTGATGGTTTTTCCGGCGAAATTTAATCAAGAGCGCGTTAATTTCATATTAAAACCGATATGACCCAATACCTATCGACACCGCCACAAAACGAGCTGTTCGCATCCGAGCACCGCGACAAGCCCCGTGAGCCTGTCAGCGGCTGGAGCGCAACAGTGTTTTGGGAAAACAGTACTGCCATCAGCAGTGCCGGGATTGAAGATTGTTCCGCGGGCGGCGCGGTTCTGATAATTGCCGGGAATCCCGGTAACATTGACAAAGATGCCCGGATTACTATTGGCATTGAAGCAAATCACCGGCGTTTTACCCGGCAGGCTAAAGTCCGCTGGATACAAGCAGAGGGAAATGGAGTTCGTTTTGGCGTGGAATATATTGATCACGTCGGCTTCGATCCCGCGACCCATTTTCTGGATATTGAGTTATTACGTATTGATCCGGCCTGCGCCTTAAAGATACCGGCCAACATTGCCCTCAGGCAAAAAGTCCTGCCATTTGTTGAAATGGACGGCATCGTTCATGTCGTTTGTCTGAATATTGAAAACCATGCAGTCATCACTGTACTGGAACGGCTATTAAAGAAACCGGTCCGATTATGGGCGGGTGATTCCGCGCAGCTCGATTTGAAACTCAAACAGGTTTACGGCGACAGCCGGCAAGCGGTTAAGGCCATGCCGGCACCCGCTTCAGGTCAGGTGACACAAATCGCCAATGCGGTTAATACCGGTGACGAGCTGTTGTATGCGGCCTACATGCGCCAGGCTTCGGATATACATATTGATCCCGGTTTTAATGGCGCAACCATTCGCTTTCGGGTGGATGGCCAGTTGGAACACTACAGCCAGATTAACTCACACATTTTTACCGAGCTGGTCAGCCGACTTAAGGTCATGGCTTACCTGGATATCGCTGAAAAACGTTCACCCCAGGACGGCCGGTTTTCGCATCAGTTTGTTTCCGGGGAACGGCGTGTTGACGTGCGGGTTGCGACCTTGCCGACCAAATACGGCGAACGGATAACCATGCGTTTGCTGGCAGTACAAACGGACTCCCTGACGCTGGAACACCTGGGTTTTGAGCCTGCGCATAAGCTCATGATTGAAGGTTTTTTGCGCCGCATTCAGGGCTTGATGATTATGACAGGCCCTACGGGCAGCGGCAAAACAACCACCTTGTATGCCGCTATCCGCATGCTGCTGGAAGAGCGCAAGGTCAATATCATCACCATTGAAGATCCCATCGAATACGAAATTAACGGTATTGCCCAATGTGAGGTGGATTCTGCCGACAAGGTTAGTTTTGGCTCAGCATTGCGCAGTATTTTGCGCCATGATCCCGATGTGGTGATGATCGGCGAGATCAGGGATAAGGAAACCGCCGACATTGCTATTAAAGCGGCGCTGACCGGTCATATGGTGCTGGGGACGTTGCATACCAATTCCGCTGCAGCAACGATTACCCGTTTAACCGATATGGGCGTTGAACCCTATTTGGTGGCAGCAGCGTTGCGACTTACCGTAGCCCAGCGTTTATTGCGCCGTTTGTGCGTACATTGCCGCATTCCCCGCCCGTTGACAGAATTGGAAGCCATTTCAATTAACCGTACCGAATTGGCCGGACACATCATCCACGATCCGTCCGGCTGCATTTATTGCGGTGGCAAAGGTTATTCGGGGCGTATCGGGCTTTATGAACTACTGGAGTTGCGCGAGGATTGGGTGCGCGCTGTGGCCGAGGGCGAAGGCGAAAGCGATCTGGTCGTCAAAATGCGCAACTCCGGGGTTAAGAGTTTATTGGACGATGCCGTCGACAAATTACTGGGTGGCATCACTTCAGTTTATGAGGTGATGCAGATTGCATCATCCTGGTAAGCGATGATGGTTTTTGAATCAATTTTTTATTAAATATTTTTGCCTGACGGCATCACTTCAGCAACACACTAATGCCCCTATTTACCTACACAGCCCGTGACCGTAGCGGCCAGCAACGAGTTGACGCAATTGAGAGCGCAACGCGGGAATCGGCGATTCTTGCGTTGCGTGCTCAAGGCCTGCTGCCGCTTAAAATTGAAGAGCTTAAACAAGGTGGGGCTGCGGATAAAAAAATCAGCCTGAATCCTTTGGCCTACCGTTCATTCAATGCAACTGATATAGAACAGGAATTTCACCAGATAGCGGTCATGTTGCGCAGCGGCATCAGTTTGCTCGATGCGTTGAATTTAATCCTTAAGCATTGCAGGATTGGAGCCAGGTCAACCTGGGAAAGATTGGCAAAACGCATTCAGCAAGGCAGTTCTTTCACCGATGCATTAACCGAACACAAAGCCTTTAGTGAATTTACCATCCAGTTGATTCGGGTGGGCGAACAAACCGGTAATCTAAGCACCGTCATGGATGAGGCAGCCAAGGAAGTAAAAGCCAGCCGACAATTAAAAAAACAAATCATAACCGCCTTAAGATCCCCCGCCTTTTCCTTATTGATGGCTATAGGCATCATCATTTTTATGATGACGGGGCTTATTCCCGAGATTAAAAAATTGCTGATAATAATGGGCAAGCCCATGCCGCCGGTAACCAAAGCCTTGATTGATACGTCCGATTGGGTGCTGGCCAACGGGTTGATGATATCGGTTTTGGCGACAGCGGCTGTGGTTACTT
Organism: Methylobacter sp.; assembly: GCA_041661895.1. Classification (GTDB taxonomy): domain Bacteria; phylum Pseudomonadota; class Gammaproteobacteria; order Methylococcales; family Methylomonadaceae; genus Methylobacter_A. The sequence continues at coordinate 7,335 of JBAZTN010000019.1, forward strand.
TCATTGTGTTTTACAACTTGCCGCCCAGTCGCTTATGGATAGACAAGTACGCGTTGAAAATACCGGTGGTCGGCTATGTGCTGCGTTTATCTGGCACGGTGTTGTTTTGCAGGGCCATGGGTTTATTGCTGCGTAGCGGCGTGGTCATGGTCGATGCCTTAACAACCATTGAAAAATTGCACGTTAACAAATACATGGCGAGTTGTATCAGTTCTGCCCGCAATCAGATTATTCAAGGTTCCTCATTGGCGGAGCAGATGGAAATCGAATCGGGCTACATGCCGCTGGTATTGCAGATGACGAGAGTGGGGGAAAACTCGGGAACCTTGGATCAAATCCTGACTGAAATGACTGAATATCACGATGACTTACTGCGGCAAGCCATCGCCACACTCACCGGCATGATTGCACCGGCGATGACCATATTTGTCGGTGGCGTGATTGGCTTTGTCTATGCCGCCTTTTTAGTCGCTATGTTTGCAGCCGCAGGAGGGAGTCCGAAATGAAGTTGCAACAATTTACACTGGCGGCGCTACTGTTCCTGCCGTGCTGTCAGTCGCTGTTTGCCGAACCACAAGTCGACTCTTCGTCTGTTCAAATGGCATCGGAGGACATCAATAAAGCAGCTGAAGCATTAAACGATCCGACGGTGATGACCGAAAAACTGGAGCAGAGGCTTGCCAGCGTATTAAGGCCAACAGACAACAGCGTGACGCCGCCCCCTGCCAACAGTGCAAACAAAGGCGATCTGAAAGATCCTACCCGAATGAATCAAAATTTCAGGGAGGCGTTAAAGCGGGTATCCCCAAGTAGCACCGGCAGCCCTTCCGGCACCGTTACACAAGGTCCAGCGTTGCCGAAAATTAAGCTGGTTGCCAGCGTATGCGACATGCACAAAGATAAAAATCACGCCATGTTACGTATTAACGACAAAACTGAAATGGTCAGCATAGGCGACAAGATCAGCTCTATTGAAAGTAATAAATTAATTGAAATTCATGTTCTGGAAATAGAAAAGGGGCATGTCAAAGTCGAAGTGCTGCCTGCCAACGAGACGATTATTTTACGGTGATCTTATAAATACTTATGCCTAAATTATTACTAAGCCCTTTGTTTGTTGCAGTTACGCTGACTCTAGCAATGCTGCCAGCAACATTAACCGCTGCGGCACCGAAAATTAGAGCCAATCCCGGTCAGGTCATCGAACAAATCGAATTTCGCGATATTACCGTAGGTGATGCCTTGCGGATTTTATCGGAGCAATCCAACCTCAACATTATCGCCTCCAAAGAAGCCGCCGATATTCACGTCACCATGTTCCTGCGCCGGGTGAGCTCTATAGAAGTCATCGAGGCCCTCGCCAAAACTTACAACCTCTGGTATCAGCGCGATTTCGATTCCAACATCGTCCGCCTTTACACCGTCAAGGAATACCGGCTGGAACAGGTCGAGTTTAAAAAGGAAGAAACCGAAATCTTCACGCTGAAAAATGCCAAAAATGCGCTGGATTTGGCCGAAACCATACAGAACTTGTTTTCCAGCCGGGTACATTTGAGCTATGGACGCAATCAACAGGAGTTGATGACCGATTTGCAACAGCGTTTCGCGCGGTTTGATATGGTGGATCGCAGAACCACTCAGCACTTCAGTGCATCGGGTACGACGGGCGGCAGCGTCGGTGGAAGTGGAACTGGGGGACAGGGTATCGGTGGGCAAAATATAGGCGGACAAGGTATGGGGGGATTAGGTATCGGTGGTGGCGGTTATGGAAATCAGGGAACCGGCGGTGGACAGGGGTATGGCGGAGGTCAAGGTTATGGGAATCAAGGCTATGGACAGACCAACCAGAATGGCGCCAACAACCAGCAACTGGATGAGCATTTAAGAGCTTTGGGCAATGTGCTAGACAAGCTAAACAAAGGGCAGGAAGGCCAAGGTGGCAATGTGGCAGGTCAGTTAACCGGCGATATTGACGAAAGCCGCGATATGGTTGATGCCAGCATTCGTCATCAAGCGCCTATTTTTGTCGGCGTGATCAAACATCAGAACCGGGTGCTGGTCAGATCGCGTGATATGGATGCCATGAACGAAATCAAGCAAATATATAAACGTCTGGATGTGGACAGTTCCATGTTGTTAATGGAAGTTAAGATTTTGGCGATAGATCTGTCTGACGGATTCGATTCGTTGTTTGATTTTAAGCTAAAAAACGGCAGCTTTCAGACTTCGACTATGGACAGAACCGGGGCGGACTTGCTGACCAATGGAGTACAGACTGCAGCAGCGTTTAATCCGGCATTGCTGGCAACCGTGGTGAGTAAAAACTTTGAAGCACGTTTGCAATTACTGGAAAAAGAGAATCGGGTAACCCAGCTGGCAACGCCGATTTTGTTGACGTCCAATCAGGAAGTGAGTCGTTTCTTTGTCGGTTCTGAAATACCGATCATTACCGGTTACATGCCGGGAACCACCAATATTCCCAATGGACTGGGTGGTATCACGGTTACGGTACCGCCCTCGGCGACCTACACTCAGCGCAAAGTCGGAAACACCTTGCTGCTGACGCCTAATATTAATGCCGATAACACGGTCAGCATTCAGGTTCTGGTCGAGCAATCCTCCGTAACCAAAAATGGCGCGACGATACTAGTCTCTGGTGCCTCTGACCGCCTGGTTGAGCAACCTATCGATACGGTACAGGAAAAAACGTTCAGCGGCTCAGTGATTGCTAAAGATAACAATACGGTTGCGGTTGGCGGGCTGATTGAAGAAGGGGCAGGTAACAGGGAAAAGAAAGTCCCGTTCCTTGGCGACATCCCTTTGTTTGGCTTCTTCTTCCGCGAAGAAGGCCAAACCCGAAGCCGTACTGAACTGGTGGTGATTATCAAGCCTCATGTCATCACGTCTCCCGCTGAAGCGCAGCAGATCAGCGAAAAGATGATGAAAGAAAACAGCGTTCACCCCAACGCCCAGGATGCCGGCAATCTGGATGTTTACACCAATCCGGATCACCAACACAAAGGGTACAAGCTGGAGCAGCCATTCAAGGAATATAACAATCAGGATAGCCTGGATCGTTACCAGTGGGACAACCCCAATCCACTGCGATAGGCAAAAGCGATGCGTGGCTTACTGCAATGTCAAGAAGGCAGCGACGATGGTAACTCTTCGTGGTCTTCCCGACTTTTGTGGCTGATTTTCAAATGTTAAAACACACGGGTTAGCTATCATGAACAAATTCATCTTCCTCATTATGGCATTGCTGCTTCATGGCTGCGCCTCCATTCTCAGTAACTCGGCTTATCCGGTACTGATCGAAAGCAATCCCGCCGGTGCAGGATTCGTCATCAAAAACCGAAACGGCATCGAAGTGGCACACGGGCAAACACCTGCCACTATCACACTGGAAAGCGGCGCGGGTTATTTCAAAAAAGCCGACTATACCGTGCAGGTTTTTAAGCCGGGCTTTCAATCGCAAACCTATCGACTTAACAGTTACATCAATGATTGGTATTGGGGCAACGTTCTTAATCCCATCGGTATGCTGCTGGTCGACCCGGCGACCGGCGCAATGTGGAGCTTGCCTCTGAGGCTAACCGCATTGTTGCCGAAAGAAACAGCAATCATTAGACCCTATTAACTCGCCATGATTCTAAGCATTCACAATTCCGAACGCGGCTTCTCGCTGGTTGAACTCACTGTCGTCCTGTTGTTGATAACCCTGCTGGCCAGCGTCGCCGTGCGCGAAACCAGCGAATTGGGTTTTCAGGCACGTTACGAGCAAACCAGGGAACGGCTGGACATGATCAGGCAGGCGATACTGGGTAACCCCAGGCAGATCATCAACGGCCAGCAGGCGGTGAGCGGGTTTGTTGCGGATATGGGGCGATTGCCGAATAGTCTAAGGGAATTAATTCAATTTGCTAGTTATTGCACAGACAACACTAAATTCACTAAAGCCGATTGTGAAATTACTTCCGGTGCTGTTTGGCTTGGACGAAAGAGCTATGGCTTCTGTAGCCTGAGTTATCCTAACGAGACTCAATGTGTTGCCAATGCTGGTTTATGGACACATCTGTTTTATGGTGGCTGGAGTGGGCCTTATTTGAATATCTCTGGCAACCCGGTTGATAACGATGCGTTTACCGATGGATGGGGTAATGTAGCAAACGATAATAATTATGGCTGGAATTTTATTAATGCACCGCTCACTTTGACATTACAAAGCAAAGGCAAAAATCAGACTTTAAACCCGGCCGATACTGATTACGATGAAGATTACCCAATAAGTCAGCCGACGATAACCGCAGTTGATTGGCTGGTAGAGGTAAGTTTAATAACGGTGAATATGAGATCTAATCCATCATCTATTTCAACGACAGGAACTTGTAGCGATAAAACTCAAACAAACAAGACGGCGTGTTTAGATAACAGCAAGATATGGACAGAATCATCGACGAGCACTACTCAGAATATCTGTTTGAATTTGTATTACCGATTTGATAATCAAATTCGTCGCATAGAAAGTGCCTCAACTACTATTTCTGAAGATGGACAAGTACATTCAATAAGTTTCAGTGATCTTGGTAGTTGCAGTGATGCACTTTATAACAACAAGGCGGCTTGTGAAATTAATACTAAAACATGGGCATCGCCACTGCGAATACCTATAGGGCAAATTGCTATTGCCATACACAGACATGACGGCGATTGTGATGCTGCTAACCCGCTTTATCCTGCTGATCGCAAAAACCCGATTCAGATCGATTTTCATCCGCACGCCACCTTGCCCGTGATCAATTGGTAGCCAGCAATTCGATCGATGTTTAACCACAAAGAACAAAAACAAGAAAGGTAAGCCATGACAGGAAAACAATGCTTTAAATCACTCCAACGAGGCATGACGCTGCTGGAGCTATCGGTTGTCTTGCTGGTGCTGATAGCCCTTGCCGGACTGACGGTGCCCTATGTCGGAGGCATCGGAAGTACAGCTATGTGTCAAACAACCGATGCAACGATGCAGGCGGTTAAGGAGGCGATTATGGGGGGAGCAGCGGGTGCCGGGTTTTATGGAGATACTCTGGATTATTACCCAAAAGCCACTAAAAGCACAACGACTGATTACAATTTAACTTTTCTGTTTTCGGCGCCAACGGATAATTCTTGGGGCGGTATGGATTCATTTAATGCCAAAACGGCAGTCGGCTGGCATGGGCCTTATTTACAGTCTGGCGGTGCCGCGATACCTGCTGGACTCGGAACCAGTTTTGTCGATGTGTTTGATGCAGCAACCAACCCAACGGGCAAAGTTCACTTGGCCATTAATGCCGGTTCGCAAGTCATGGATGCCTGGCATCGACCGATTATTTTGCAGGTGCCGTACTACGATGATGACGGCGCGGGGCCTCATTCGGCCGACTATCACCCCGAATACGCCCGCCTGGTTTCTGCCGGGCCGGGCACTGGCATTGAGCCTGGTGATGCGGCGATTGATACAAGTATACAAACTCAGGATGCCAGTGATCGTGGTGACGACCGGGTCTTGTTTTTGAAAACCCCCGATCCGCTGGCCGGCGGCAACACCCCATGCGACGTGAGTTAATCAATTTACCGAAGAGACGCAGAGTCAGTAATGTCAGTCTCTGTGGTGAAAAAATTACAAAATCTTATTAAGGATTACACATGATGGACAACAGTTTGAACAATCTGCTGGCGGCAGCCAATCAAATCATCCTCGGCAAAGACCGGCAAATCCGTTTAGCCGTTTGCTGTCTGCTGGCCAAGGGGCATTTTCTGATTGAAGATGTGCCGGGCGTGGGCAAAACGACGCTGTCCCACACCTTGGCGAAGCTGTTTGGTCTGGATTACCAACGCATTCAGTTTACCAGCGATATTTTGCCGGCCGACATCATCGGTTCTTCGGTGTTTGTTGCCGACCAGCAGCAGTTCCAATTCCATCCCGGTCCTATTTTTAAGCAAATGATACTGGCCGATGAAATCAATCGCGCTACCCCCAAGGCGCAAAGTGCACTGCTGGAGGCGATGGAGGAAAGGCAGGTAACGGTGGATGGCACCACCTATCCGTTGCCGGAGCCGTTTTTTGTGATTGCCACGCAAAATCCTTCTTGCCATGTCGGCACATTTCCCTTGCCCGAATCACAGCTGGACTGGTTTTTGATGCGCATTGAACTGGGTTATCCCGATCATCGTGCGGAACGCGAATTACTGGACGGCCAGTCGCGCCATGAACTGCTGGATAACTTGCCTGTGCAAATGACAGTTGAGCAACTGCTGACGCTACAGCAGGTGGTTAGCAGTGTCTATGCCTCACCGGCCTTGCTGGATTATTTGCAGGCGATCATCGACTTTACCCGGCAAGCCGATCAATATCACTGCGGCTTGTCGCCGCGCGCCGGTTTGGCCTTGCTGACGGCTGCTAAGGCCTGGGCATTGATGTCCGGGCGCGATGCTGTTATCCCCGAAGATGTGCAGGCGGTTCTGCCCGCGGTTGCCGGGCATCGCATTCGTGCAGGCATGGGCGATTCCGAAGCGATTGTGACGCCTATTTTGAATAATGTAGCTGTTCATTGAGGAAATGGTTAGCAAATCTCAAAAGGTTCATGATGGACAACACTAAGCTTACTTTTAAACAACGCTTTAAGTTCAAGGGCGAGCCGCCGCCCGTCAGCGGTCAGGTGGAACTGACCCAGCGCCGGGTTTTTATCCTGCCTACCCAACGCGGACTGGGCATGGTGTTTACGATTCTGTTGCTGTTGCTGGTTGCCTTTATTTACAACAACAATCTGGTCTACCTGCTCGGCTTTCTGTTGGCGAGTATATTTTTCGTCACCATTTTGCATACGTTTAAAGCGCTGGCGGGGCTTGTCGTGCAGGCAGGTTTCGTGCAACCGGTGTTTGCAGGGGAAGCCGCCGCGTTTGCGGTGACGGTGACTAATCCGGGCAATCAACCCAGGATGGCATTAAGAGCAACCCTGGAAACCGAGCAACATTTTAGTCTGGCTGCCGATGAAAGCAGGACATTGACGTTGTACGGGGTTACACGGAAAAGGGGGTGGCAGATGATTGGCACAGTCACCTTGGCAAGTTGTTATCCATTGGGTTTGTTTCGTGCCTGGTCACCGCTCAGGTTCGACAGCAAGGTTCTGGTTTACCCAAAACCCAGCGCCTTTTCATTGCCTTTTCCGGTCGGCGAAGATCAACACTCATCAGGGCAGCGACACATCGATCGCTCCGGGTGTGATGATTTCGAAGGCATTCGCTCTTATCAGGCCGGCGATCCGCTCCGGCAGATTCACTGGAAAGCCTATGCCAAAGGCCAAGGGTTGTTCAGCAAGCAGTACGGAACCGATGGGGACAGAACGGAGATGTGGCTGGATTACGTGAACGCTCCTGGAGCCGATGTCGAAGAACGGCTAAGTCAACTGTGTCGCTGGATTATCGATGCCGAAAATGCCGGTCTGCGCTATGGCTTGCTGATTCCAGGCAGAAAAATTGCGCCTGATGGTGGAATGAGGCATTACGCCGCCTGTTTAGAAGCGCTGGCTCTGTTTTAAGGCTATGGCTAACGAACTTAATCCACGGGTTTTGCTGTTGCTGTTAACCTCAGTTGGCCTGATTACCCTGCCGCATATCGGCCATATTCCTTTGGTACTGTCGGTCCTGTTTTTTGCTTTGCTGTCCTGGCGACTGCTGGGGGTTTGGCGACCACTTTACCTTCCGAATGGTCGGGTCATTTTGGGGGTTTGGCGACCACTTTACCTTCCGAATGGTCGGGTCATTTTTGCGCTAACCCTAGTTGGCATCGGTTTGCTGTATAGCCGCCACCTCGGAGTATGGGGCAGGGACGCCGGAACGGCGTTGTTTGTTGTGGCCTTGGGTCTCAAGCTGCTGGAGCTGAACAAGAAACGCGATGTGTATCTGGTCAGTTATCTGGCGTTTATCGTTGCTGCCTCGCAGTTTCTTTATCAGCAAAATATTGTTATGGCAGGTTACAGCATGCTGGTTTGCTGTGTCTTACTGGCTGCTCTGGTGACTATCAACAGCGATCGGCCACAAACCAAAGCATCATTGCGCACCGCTGCGATGATTATGATACAGGCGCTGCCGATGGCGGCTATCATCTTTGTCCTGTTCCCAAGAGTGCATCCGCCGGCATGGTTACTGATGAGCAACAATAACCAGGCGAAGTCAGGGTTGAGCGAGACGCTGGAGCCGGGATCGATTAACAAACTTGCGTTGTCGACGCAACTGGCGTTCCGGGTTAAATTTAACGGCGAGCCGCCACCGAAGAATCAGCTTTACTGGCGCGGCCCGGTTTTTTCTTATACCGACGGCGCTGTCTGGCACATGTCACAAAACGAATATGTTGTGAATTACCAGGACAAACTGACATTTTCCGGGAAAGCCTATCAATACAACTTGTTACTGGAGCCGCAAAGTCGTAACTGGGTTTATGCGCTGGACATGCCGGCCCAGTTTGATGCCTCTTTGCAACGCAACGGCAACTATCAGCTCACCAGCCGAACTAAATCGGGCGAAGCGGCGGAATATTCGGTGGTTTCTTACCCGCAATACAATACCGGCTACATTACCAAATCCGAATACTGGGAAAACCTGCAACTGCCGGGTTCGCCTTCCGCGAGAATCGTCGATCTGGTTAATCAGCTGCATGGTTTTGAGGATAAGCCCGAGCTGTTTATTCAACAATTGCTGGACTATTTCCGCCGTCAACATTTCAGCTACAGCTTGCAGCCTCCGTTGATGAAGAACAGTCCGGTTGAGACCTTTTTGTTTGAAACCCGGAGCGGATTTTGCGAACTCTATGCGACTGCGTTTGTTTACCTGATGCGGGTTGCCGATATTCCGGCGCGGGTGGTTGGCGGCTATCAGGGCGGAGAATTCAATGCTGTCGGCCAGTTTCTGGAAATCAGGCAGGCCAACGCCCACGCCTGGGCCGAAGTGTGGCTGGAAGGCAAAGGGTGGGTGAGGGTGGATCCTACTACCGCTATTGCGCCTGACCGGGTTGAACAGGATATCAATGTAGAAAGGCAGGCTGAAACCGGTGCCGTCAGCTTGACACCGATAGATGCGAATCAAAGGAACAAACAATTCGGATTAAAACAGGCTGAACAACTTTGGAATAATCTGGATTACCACTGGCAACGCTGGATTGTCAGATATGGCGGTGAGCATCAATCTTTTTTGTTATCAACCTTTGGCATAGGCAGCCTGATTGAGCTCGTATTTTGGGTGGTTGCTTCAATGGGGTTGGCGATGCTGTTATTGGCCGGTTGGTTATTAAGAATTCGGCGCAAACCGGAAGACCCTTCGCTGGTATTGTATCGGCAGTTTTGCCAAAAAATGGCAAAGTTCGGTCTGGTTATCAGGTTGGGCGAAGGCGCCAATGACTTTGCTGTCAGGGCCAAAACAGAAAAGCCGGAGATAGGCGATCTCATTGAAGAGATTACCGGGATTTTCGTTAGGCTACGCTACCAACGATCTCCTTCGGAATATGATTTAAAGCTGCTTAAAAAACGAATTAACATTTTCTCGGATTCAACTCATAAGTGCAATCGACACTTAAAGGAAAAGAAAAAGTTTAGCTGGTAAAGTTTCACACTTTTTTCAATCTGGTTGGCAATACTTTACCAAAGGTAGTAGTTTTGAGAATATAACTGATAACGAGGCTGAGGCCGTAATGAATAAGTTTAATCATCGTCCTCGAAAAATACTCAACTTTAAAACCCCCTCTCAGGGTATTTTTTGCTGAGCCATTGCAAAACGTTTACTCGTTGCCTGCAGGATTTTCTAATGTGACTTGTTTAGATAGCTGTGCCCTACAGGAGAGCATCCTGATTACTCAGGTCGTACTCGATAACTTTATTGCCAAGCCCGTTGATCTCCGTGCGTTAGCGGGACAGGTGCGGCACATTTTGGATCCCAATCATGACTGAATCAGTCTGGCTACCGAGTAAGAGGCACACATGACTTTACGTTTGCGGTTTTTGTTGTATCTGAAGTTTTTATGGTAAAGGAAGAGGTCGCGCTGATGCCAGAGCAAGAGGTACTTATTCGCGTTGCGTTGATCGGAGATGGAGAGGCTGGCTGGGTACATTCTGTGCTGAAACAGGCGGGTTATCAGGTCGAAGCGTTCCATGACCTTGCTACCCTCAGTAGAGCCTGTCAGGAGCAGGAACTGCCCAATGTAGTGATTATGGACATGATCTTTCCCGAAGTCGACGATGCGGGCGCGCGCATCATCGCCGAACTGAAACAGAAGTGCATCAACAGCCTGCCGGTAATTTTTCTTTCAGTACGGCAGGATATGAAAGCGAAGCTCGCCGCTTATAGAGTAGGCGCTACTCGTTACCTGACTAAACCGGTAGATCGCGATACCCTGCTACGGGTGGTTTCCGAATCAGTGATGCTAACACCGGCGGAGCCTTACCGTGTGTTGCTGGTGGACGACGAACCCGAGCAACTGAAAGTCTACAGTCATATTCTCAGACAGGCCGGCATGACCGTACGGGAAGCCAGCGATCCTTTACTGGTACCTGAGTTGCTGGAGGATTTTGCAGTTGAGGCGCTGGTGCTGGATATGGTTATGCCGCAATGTTCCGGTCCGGAACTGGCGGCCGTCTTGCGCGATGACGAACGGTATGCCCGGACTCCGATTATTTACCTGTCAGTGGAAGCCGGCATCTCCAGGCAATCGGTGGCTCTGGATCGCGGTGGTGACTATTTCCTGACTAAGCCGGTGGAGTCTCATCATCTGGTTTCGGCGGTCATGCTATACGCCGAGCGTTACCGTCATGACCGTGAACAGGCTGAAGAAATGCGCACCACACTCTATGAGCAGGAACGTCAGCAACTAGCTCTCGATGCCCACGCCATTGTTAGCACGACAGATGTTGTCGGTAGTCTCACCTATGTTAATGACAGGTTCTGCGAGATCAGCGGCTATAGCCGTAAGGAACTGCTGGGCCAAAATCATCGCATCGTCAAATCAGGTGAGCATTCGCCTGAATTCTACGCCGGAATGTGGCGCACTATTGGCCGGGGTAATATCTGGCGCGGGGAGCTATGCAACCGGCGTAAAGATGGCAGCCTGTACTGGGTGGACACCAGTATTGTGCCTTTTCTGGATGGCAAGGGGCGCCCCTATCAGTATGTTTCCATCCGCACTGACATATCCCATATCAAGGAAGCTGAGTTGCGCCTGCGTCTACTGGAGCGCGCTATGGAGGCCAGTGCCAGCAGCATCAGCATAGCGGATGCCTGCGCGTTTGATATGCCACTGATTTATGTCAATCCCTCCTTCGAACGTATCACCAGCTATAGTCGTGATGAAGTGATCGGACGCAACTGCCGCTTTTTGCAAGGCAAAGAGGTTGATCAACCGGGTCTGGATGAGATTCGTGCAGTGTTGCGCGAGGGGCGCGCCGGAGAGGCTCTGGTGCACAACTACCGTAAGGATGGTACGCCGTTCTGGAACGATTTGCGCATAGCGCCGGTGCATGATGTACAGGGACGCCTTACTCATTTCATCGGTATCTCCGATGATGTCACCGAGCGCCGCCGGATTGGTGACGCTCTGCGCGAAAGCGAAGAGCGTCTGCGGCGTAGTCAGCTTTACGCCAAAATAGGCAGTTGGGATTGGAGTATTCAGACCGGCAAAATTCTCGTTTCGGAGAATTTCGGTCCGCTGTTTGGCCAACCAGAGGGCATGACGGAAGTAACCTATGATAGTTTTCTTGCCGTTGTGCATCGGGATGACCGGGAGGCGTTGAGTGACGCGCTTCAAGCCTGCGTGGAACGTGGCATTGATTACAATGTCGAATGCCGTTGCTTGTGGCCGGATGATACGTTGCACTGGCTACAGTGTCGTGGCGACGTGGTGCGTGCCGCGGATGGTACACCTCTGAATATGCTGGGCGTGGTGCAGGATATCACCACGCCCAAGCTCGCTGAGCTGGCTCTGGCAGAGAATCGCATACGTCTGGAAGAGTCTCAAAACCTGGCGAAGCTGGGCAATTGGGAGACCGACCTTTCAACCGGAGAAATCCGTTGGGCAGACGAAATCTACCGTATTTTTGGTCAGGATCCTGCAATATTTACGCCGAGTGCCAAAGCCTTTTTACGCTGTGTTCATCCTGACGATGTAGAGTTGGTTCGTGCAAACGAGCGGCAAGTTACAGAAACGGGTATCCACAACGTGTTTTATCGCATTATTCGTCCTAACGGTGAGATACGCCATGTGCACGAGCTGGCGAGACTCGAGCGTAACTCGGACGACCAGCCGGTGCGCCTGATTGGTACAGTGCAGGACGTGACTGATTTGAAGCAGGCTGAGCAGGCGCTGATAGCAACCCGCGACGAAGCGGAGCGCGCCAACAACGCTAAGTCCGAGTTTCTCTCCAGCATGTCGCACGAGCTGCGCACACCGATGAATGCCATACTGGGCTTTGGACAGTTGCTGGAGATGGATACTGACCTCAACGAGGATCAGACTGACTGTGTCAGCGAGATACTCAAGGCTGGCCGGCATCTATTGACCCTCATTAATGAAGTGCTGGATCTGTCCAAGATTGAGTCGGGTAATATCGAACTGTCAATTGAGCCGTTGGCTTGCGCCGAGTTGGTGGAGGAATGTCTGGCGCTGGTCAGTCCTCTCGCTCAAGGGCGTGGTATTACGATGAACAATGAGGGGCTTGATGGGTTGATGATGCGCGCCGATCGCACCCGGCTCAAGCAGGTGCTGTTGAATCTGCTTTCCAACGCCATTAAATATAATAGTCCGGAGGGTGAAGTGTGGATTCGTGCTTCTGCGCACAATGACGTGGTGAGACTGGAGGTATCAGATACCGGTTCAGGAATTTCGGTCGAGCGGCAAAAGGAGATTTTTCAGCCGTTTTCTCGGTTGGGTGTCGAAGACACTGAAATTGAGGGTACGGGCATCGGTCTTACCATCAGTCGACGATTGATTGAGATGATGGGCGGCAAGATAGGAGTGGAGAGCAGGGCAAATCGTGGGAGTACCTTCTGGATTGAGCTGCCGGAGGACGCTTCAACGCCCACTCCCCCTACCGATGGTATCGAATACGCGCGGACACATGGAGTTAGATCGCAAGGCGAAGGTCGGCATACGGTACTCTATATCGAGGATAATCCGGCTAATCTCAGGCTGGTCTCTCAGATTCTGGACAAGCACCCGCAGTTGCAGTTGATTACGGCGCACACCGCTGAATTCGGACTTGAGCTGGCCTCTGCACACCGTCCTGACCTGATTTTGCTCGACATTAACCTGCCGGGCATGGACGGCTATCAGGTATTAAGCGTGTTGCGCTCACAAGACTGGGCGAAAATGACGCCAGTGATCGCCATTAGCGCCAATGCCATGCCTCGTGATATTGAACGTAGTAAAGAGGGAGGATTTGTTGATTACATCACCAAGCCAATAGACGTGACACGCTTTCTTGCAGTGGTGAATGCGTTGTTTGAGTCCAAGAAGGATTAAGTCGTGAGAAAACACCATAAGATTCTTATTGCACTGACGCTACTGGCGGGGTTATTTATTACAGGACACATGGCCTGGCGGCATTATTCTGTTGTTGCCCCTAGTATCAGGATTGGCGTATTGCACTCGCTTACCGGCACGATGGCGGTGAGCGAAACGCCGCTGGTGGATGCGGTGCGACTGGCTGTGGAAGAGGTTAACGCACAGGGCGGGCTGCTGGGTCGTCCGGTGGAAATGGTGGTGGCTGATGGAAAATCCGACCCGACCGTTTTTGCAGCAGAAGCAGAGCGATTGATTGTAAAAGAGAGAATCAGCGTCCTGTTTGGCTGTTGGACATCAGCCTGCCGCAAGGCGGTGAAGGCAGTGGTCGAAAAGCATCATCATCTGCTGTTTTACCCCTTGCAGTACGAAGGTATGGAGCAGTCGCCCAACATCATTTATACGGGAGCGGCACCCAACCAGCAGATCATTCCGGCCGTAAACTGGGCGATGGAGAAGCTGGGCAAGCGTGTTTATCTGGTAGGGTCGGATTATGTGTTTCCGCGTATGGCCAACGTCATCATCAAGGATCTGCTGAATGCGCAAGGCGCCGTGCTTGCAGGGGAGCGCTATCGGCCGTTGGGGGATCAGGTCATGGATGAACTGGTGGCAGACATAGTCAAACAGCAACCGGATGTGGTGTTAAATACTTTAAACGGTGATAGCAATATCGCTTTTTTCCGGGCACTGGAAAAAAGCGATGTCACCCCGGACAAAATTCCGGTGTTGTCATTCAGCATTGCCGAAGTGGAGTTGGCTGCCAAGGATGGCTCCATGATGGCGGGGCACTATGCCGCCTGGAATTATTTTCAGAGCATTCCGTCGTCACAAAATCAGGCATTCATCCAACGATTCCGCAGCCGTTTTGGCCAGCAAACCGTAATCGATGATCCGATGGAAGCTTCTTACATAGGTCTGAAGCTGTGGGTTCAGGCGGTACGAGAGGCTGGTTCAGCAGAGCCCGTTCGGGTTCAGCGTACCATCTTGCGGCAGACGCTGCTCGCGCCCGAAGGGCTGGTCGCGATCGATCCGGATAACCGTCACTTGTGGAAAACACCCCGCGTCGGCAAAGCCCGGCACGACGGTCAGTTCGACATCGTTTACGATGCCGGGCGGCCTTTGGAGCCGGTACCCTTTCCCAGCTATCGCTTCCGCGATGAATGGGTTCGGCTGCTACAATCCGCGGAGGGAGAGAATCCATGAGTTTTGTCTCTCTCACACAACGTTTCGCAGTTTGGTTCGTGTTAGTCTCGCTGCTGCCGATACTGCTGATTGGTTATAGCTTGTTGCGCAATTTCGAAACTGAATTTCAGAAAGCAGTGGCCCAGCAGATTTCGGTCATTGCTGACAAGAAAGCAGATCAGATTGACTACTACCTGAGATCGCTCATCCACGATGTCAATATCATCGTGCAGGAGAATGCGACACCTCAGGCCATGCGTGAATTTACCCAGGTGTTTGCTCGAGGGGGAACAAAATCCGAGGCCTACCGCCAGCTAGATGCCCGCTACCGCGAGTTCTTCAAGCGTTTCGTTGATGTCGGCAACTATTACGACCTGTTCCTGATTTCCCCGCAGGGCACGGTGGTATACTCCCAGGCCCATGAGAGTGACTTCGAGACCAATCTGCTCACCGGTCCCTATCGCACTAGCGGCTTGGCTAAGACCCTCCTCAATACGCTGAACACTCTGGAAAACGGCATCTCGGAGTTTGAGTTTTATGCGCCGTCTAACAATGCAATCGCGGCTTTTATCACTATGCCTGTAATGAGCGAGGGCAAGATTGAAGGCGTGCTGGCATTACAGATTGACAGCGCCCGTGTGTTTCAGGTGCTGACAGATAATGTTGGGATGGGGAATAGCGGCGAAACCGTGGTTGCGAGTCGTGAGGACGAGCACACTGCGCTGGTGATGGCTCCGCTGAACGCTGAGCCTGATGCGGCGTTGAAGCGAAAAATTTCGCTTAATACTCCAAACAGCGTCCCCCTTATTAAGCGTGCCCTGAACGGAGAGCGTGGCAACGGTCTTTCCATTGATTACAGAGGCCAACCCGTGGTGGCGGCGTGGCGTTATCTGCCCCGTATGAACTGGGGCATGGTAGTCAAAATGGATGCACAGGAAGTGCTTGCCCCGGTTTACCGTATGCGTAGCTACGCTCTGATAATCCTCAGTTTGGCACTTGTCGCCGCCATGTTAGGCGCCTTTCTGCTTGGTCGGCGTATTGTTACCCCATTGAAAAGCCTCAGCCATAGTGCGCAGGATTTTGCTAGTGGTAAGCTCGATCAACGTGTGTCTGTTGTAGGGCGTGACGAACTGAGCCAACTCGCTGTCTCTTTCAACGACATGGCTGATCATTTGCAATCCTCTTACGCGGGTTTTGAACGACGGGTCGAGCAGCGCACCAGCGATCTCACGCTTGCCTTGAAACAGGAACATGAAGCGCAGAAGGCGTTGCAACGTGAGCGCGATTTTGCTGCAAGCCTGATTGATACTGCGCCAGTGATCATTCTGTTGCTTGATACCCAGGGAATTATTCAGCACGCCAATCCTTATTTTGAGCAGCTTTCCGGTTACCGCCTCGACGAGATCAAGGGCAAGAATTGGTTCACTACCTTCCTGCCTGAACGGGATCGGGACTCGATACGCGCACTGTTCAAGAATGCAGTGCACGATGTACCAACGAGAGGCAATATTAATCCCATTGTCATCCGCAGCGGCAAAGTGCGAGAGATCGAATGGAATGATCAGACTATGCGCGATGTGCAGGGTAATATCACGGGTTTAATTGCTATCGGCCTGGATGTTACTGTGCGCAGGAGCATGGAACTAGCGTTGCAAACCAGTGCAGAGCGACTTAATGATGCCCAGCGCATCGCCAAAGTGGGTAGTTGGGATTTGAATCTGCTGACCGGAGAGCTGTTATGGACTGATGAAATCTTCCGCCTGTTTGAGATCGACAAGAGTCAGTTTAGTGCAACTTACGAAGCCTTCATTAACGCTATTCACCCCGACGATCGCGATTGTGTGAATCAAGCCTATCATGACTCGTTGGAGAAACGGATGCCTTACGAAATCACTCACCGATTACTCATGAGTGACGGACGTATCAAGTGGGTTCATGAGCGTTGCGCGTCGGATTTCGACGCTGATGGCAAGCCGATCCGGTCAGTGGGTACGGTGCAGGACGTGACTGCGCTCCAGCAGGCAGAGCGGGCGCTTAAGCAGTTTAACGAAGAGCTTGAACAGCGTGTGGAACAGCGTACCGAACTGTTGTTAATTGCCAAGGAAGAAGCTGAGCGAGCCAACAACGCCAAGTCTGAGTTTCTTTCGCGTATGAGTCATGAACTACGTACACCGATGAATGCCATTATGGGTTTCTCGCAATTGCTTGAGACCGATAAGGACTCCCCGCTTACTCCCGATCAGATCGATAACGTACAAGAGATTCGCCATGCCGGACAGCACCTGCTGGAACTGATCAATGAGGTGCTGGATCTGGCGCGCATCGAGAGCGGCCGGATTCATCTTTCATTGGAGCCGGTGGAAATACTATCGTTGGTCGAGGAATGTATGGCATTGCTACAGCCATTGTTCACCGAGCATCAGATCAAGCTGACGCTGGATATAGAAAGTACCTGCACCGTTCAGGCCGACCGTCTGCGTCTGCGGCAGGTGCTGCTAAATCTGTTATCCAATGCCATCAAATACAACCGCAAGGCGGGTAGTGTCCAGATTGCCAGCCGACCCGTGCGAGAGGGCAGGGCCAGAATTATGGTGAGTGACAGCGGGCGCGGCATTCCAGCTGATGCTTTGGCTCGTCTGTTTAAACCTTTCGAGCGGATGGAATCGGCCTATGATGGCATTGAGGGTGCCGGCATTGGACTGGCGCTGTCAAAACGCTTGGTTGAAGCGATGGATGGCACGATAGGCGTGGAAAGCGTTGTCGGTGAAGGCAGCACGTTCTGGATCGAATTGTCTGTCGCTGAAGCGGGGGGTTACGTCCCATCAGTTTCCGCCGGGACCGAAATTACCCGGAATAATTACGTGGCAGAGCGTACACTGCTTTATATTGAAGATAATGCTGCCAATCTGCGTTTAGTACAGAAAATAATCTCCACACATACTGGCCTGAAGATGCTTGATGCCCGTACCGCTGAACTGGGACTGGAGATTGCAAGAACGCATCATCCTGATCTTATTTTGCTCGACATCAACCTGCCTGGCATGAATGGTTTCGAGGCTTTGCGCCATTTGCAAAATGATCCTGTCACCGCTGACATTCCTGTGATCGCTATTTCTGCCAACGCCATGGAGGGCGACATAAAAAAAGGTCTGGCCGCCGGTTTTGTAGATTATCTGGCCAAGCCTATCTATATACCGCATTTTCTCGAGCTGATCGAAAAGTTGCTTAAGTCACGGGATGATTGAGTTGTGAAGCTCCGGAAAAGTGTTCACATATCCAGGTGCGGGAGCAAATTTCAACCATTTAACGGTTGAGTTTGCCGGGTTTTCTGCCGGAGACCGGCTGAATGAAGGATAAGGGAGTTCAGCCTAAAAATTCGCACTGAACTCCCTTGTTTGTGAGTCATTAGTTAGCTCAATTTTTTAAACGAATGGGATTACCATCTTCCATCGCCCACCCCGTTGCCTAAGAAAGAACCCGCTGCTGCGCCAAGCCCAGTAGCAAGAGGGTCTCCGCTACCCAGTTCATAGCCGAAAACACTGCCTATTACACCTCCGGCCAACCCTTGGTGGGAACGCTGGTCATAGCCTGAATACCGTGGTGGTTCCTGGTAGTAATGATGAACCGGCGGCCGCTCATAATAGTGGACTTGTGGTTGCGCGTAATGGTAGTGGACTTCTGGTTCCGGATAATAATCGTAGTGATCATGGTGATGACCATGATGATGACCATGATCATGGTGACCATGATGACCATCAGCATAAGATACAGATGAAAACAGGATTACAGCGACAACTAATTGAATTAAAAAAAATAACTTTTTCATAAAATCCTTCTTTATAAGTAATTTAGTTTTGTTGTTGGGGTTATTAATAAAATCAAAATCGTCAGTTATATGCTTTGGTAAATAGTGTATCGATTGAACATGAATGCATGCTTAACGAAAGCAAAAGATTGATGATTTCATTGCGAATTTTATTGGATAGAAATAAATATTGAGATGAGCAATAAGTTGGAGATGCAAGTCTTAAAATTAATTATGAAAGAGAGTATGGTTCTGATTTGCACGCCGGGTAAAAGTCGTTTTGGCTATGCGGGTAAGAAGACCTGCCCATGGCAGATTAAGGGCAGGCTTCTTAAATCTGATTGGGTTAGCGTCTTCCCGCAATTCCGTTGCCAAGGTAAGAACCTGCGGCGGCGCCTAGTCCTGTAGCAATGGGATCTCCGTTACCAATTTCATAACCCAAAACACTACCTACGACACCTCCAGCTAATCCTTGGTGGGAGCGCGGATCTTGTTGCCGGGGTGGTTGAGAATAGTGTCTGGGTGCTGGTTCTTCATAATAATCATCGTGGTGATGTTTATGATGTCTCCCGTGGTGACCATGATCTGCATAAGATGAAGGCGAATACAGGGCCATAACTGCAGTTAACTGGATTAAAAAGAGCAATGTTTTCATGGGATCCTTCGTTAGTGGGTAATTTGGTTGAGCGTTGAACGGAGTTAGTAATATCAAGATTGTCAGCAATAACGCTGGTCAGTATTACATGGCTTAAATTTAATATATGCGACAGAATGATAATTTGATAACCTCGTCATTATTGTGATGCGATTCACATTTTAAGCAAAGGTATGCGGTGGCGAAGCTACATGAGGTCTAAAAGTCAGGCGTTGGGTAATCGGCAAAATTTTCGACCCTGTCAATACTGTTTTTTTTGCGCTGAATGGCTATTAAATAATTTAATAGCCGTAATAATTCCTTCGTAACGCTTATAATAGCGCCATATTTGGTCAATTATTAACTCAATGGCACATCAATAAATGGAACAATTCATCCCCGGTCAACGCTGGATTAGTAATACCGAGTCAGAACTTGGTTTAGGTCTCATTCTTGAGGTCGCAAACAATCGTATCACTGTGCTTTATTTGGCTTGTGAGGAGAGGCGTATTTATGCAATGGATAACGCACCGTTAACGCGCGTCAGATTCTCAGTAGGGGATATCATTGAGTCAATTGATGAAGATAAAGTCACAGTTACCCGATTAATTGAGCAGGATGGCTTGATTACTTATGTGGGAAAAGATGAGTTTGGTCTGGAGGTTCAACTGGATGAAGTTGAACTGAATCATCACATTCAATTTAACAAACCGCAGGATCGGCTGTTTATCGGGCAAATCGATCCTAGCGCATGGTTTTTACTTCGCTATGAAACCTGGCGCAGATTGCAGCAACATCAGCAGTCCCCGGTTAAAGGGTTGCTGGGTGGACGTACTTCACTCATTCCGCATCAGTTGTTTATCGCGCACGAATCGGCTAACCGGGCAGCGCCAAGAATCATGCTGGCGGACGAGGTGGGCTTGGGTAAAACCATAGAAGCCGGT
>JBAZTN010000020.1:0-8692 GCA_041661895.1 Methylobacter sp.
CCCAGCAGATTCAGATTGTAAGCAATATTACCCGCACAACCGCCGTATTCACGCCGCATCACGGGCACCAGGAATGATACATTCAGGATATGGATTTTTTCCGGCAGAATATGGTTTTTAAATTTATCATGAAAAACCATGATGGTGTCGTAAGCCATTGATCCACATATTAATGCGCTCATTATGTTCCTCTTTTATCGCTAGGGATGGTGTATTCCGCAAGACTGCAGGGAGCAGTTGCGGCTAAAGTAAAATTAATGCCCAAGTTACTGCTGCCCAGACCAGTGACATCATAACAGCAGCGGAGCCAATATCTTTGGCTCTGCCGGATAATTCGTGATGTTCAAAACCCACTCTGTCGACGACGGCTTCTACCGCCGAGTTTAACAGCTCGACCAGCATGACTAAAACTATGCTGCCAATCAACAGCAGTTTTTCGATAGTTGTTTCTCCCAGCCAGATTGCCAGCGGTGTTGTTACAACAAACAGGACAACTTCCTGTCTGAATGCCTCTTCATGTGTCCAGGTCGCCTTAAAGCCGGCAACAGAGAAAAAACACGCGTTAATCAGGCGCTTAAGGCCTTTTGCATTTGGATTTGCCATTATTTGTTTACGATTATCTGTTATTGAAAAAGTAAATATTACACAGATGTGTGTCAGTTTTGTTACAGACAGGGTAAACCGGATTATTGCTCAATCATTTGCTGATATGCATCAGCATCCAATAACGCGTTCAGGCCGGACAAATCATCCGCCTTTATACAGAAAATCCATGTGCCATAGGCATCATCATTGACCTGCTCAGGCTTATCCACCAAGGCTTCATTGATGGCAACCACTTCGCCGCTGACCGGGCTGAACAAATCCGACGCGGTTTTAACCGACTCAACCACCGCGCATTGCTCTTGCGCTTTTACTTTGCGGCCCAACTCAGGCAGCTCAATATAAACCAAATCGCCCAACTCTTCCTGCGCAAAGTCCGTTATACCAACCCGAACGATATTATCACCTTCCAGCTTTGCCCATTCATGGGTTTTTGCGTATTTCAAGTTACCCGGTAAATCACTCATGTTAATCCCTCAAAATAGGTTGTTACTCTGTTTTCTCGGCAACTGCTCCCTGCGTTGCTCTACCTCCTGCATCCATGCAGTTGAAGGATAACGCGCTATTTTTTAAAAACAACAAAAAAATGCAATTAACTGAGAAGTACACCTTATAATTCCTGTCATACTTATTTAGATAGATTATTTACACACTCTTTTTACCACCCACATGAATGCTCTTTTAATAGCCTGCTTATTAATGCTCAGTATTGCACCAGCCGTTGCAGATGACGATGACAAGCCGCAACCGAAAGCACAGGGCGTAGCGGGACAGTTTATTTTTCTTGGCGAAAACGCCCAGAAATTATCAGGCTTGCAGACGGTGACACTTGAGGCTGTCACAACCCACCCCGAATTCACCGCCTACGGGAAAGCCGTGAACATACAGCCGTTAATTGAGCTGCGGAATCGCTACCTGGTATCGTTAACCGAACACAGCAGCGCCAGGGCAAAGTTTAATCAGGCAGAGCAGGCTATCAAGCGTCAGCAGGACTTGTATCGTGACGGCGTCGGCTCAAAACGCAGTTTGCAAGACCAGCAATCGCAATGGAAAACCAGCAAGGCCCAGGTCGAGGCTGCTGAGCTACAAAACAAAGCCATTGTTAATGAAGCCCTGCTCAAATGGGGTAAAACCCTTACTGAATGGGCGTTGTCTACAGACTCCGATAAGCTCAGCGCCTTCCTGTCCGGCCAGCAAACCTTGCTGCAAATTACCTTGCCCGCCAATAAACAGCTGGCAAATGACGTCCAGACTATTTATGTTGAGGCATCGGGCAACCGCAGCGCAGCCGACAAAGCCAGCTTGATTTCAGTCGCTCCGCAAACAGATAACACCGTGCAGGGCGAAAGCTATTTTTTCCAGACCGGTGGCCGCGACTGCTCCCGGCAGTCTTGCGGCATACACACCATCCCTGGCGATAATCATATCAGAACCGGCATGCGTGTCGCGGCATGGATACCCGAACAAGGCGAAAACCAGCCCGGCGTGATAATCCCTAAGTCCGCTTTAGTCTGGCATTTGAATCAGGCTTATGTGTACCTCAAAACTGATGCAGACAAATTCAGCCGCCGCAATATCGATAATTTCTCACCAACCACCGGCGGTTATTTCATCAGTAACGGGCTTAACCCCGGCGAGCAACTGATCGTTACCGGCGGACAAATGCTGTTGTCAGAAGAGTTCCGCGGACAAATCCCTGATGAAGATGATGATTGACCCGCAATCCGTAGTAGGCGTCAATAGAGTAGCCGATTGCGCCTTACCGCGTTTTTTATGTGACTAGGAGGAAATTTGGACAAGGATAATATATTTGCATTCGTTTTGATGCCCTTTGATAAGTCTTTTGATGATATTTATAAAATGGGAATCAAAGAAACAGCCGCGCAACTGGACATCGTGGCTGAACGAGTAGACGAACAGATATTTCAGGAAGGAATTCTAGAGCGAATATATAGGCAAATAGATGCGGCTGATATAATCATAGCTGATATGTCCGGGCAAAATCCTAATGTATTTTATGAGGTAGGTTATGCACATGCAAAAGAAAAAATTTGCCTTTTGTTGACAAGCAACACAGAAGATATTCCCTTTGATCTTAAACATCATCGACATATTGTCTACGGTAATTCAATCTCGAATCTTAGGGATATGCTCACGGACGAGCTAAGCTGGGCGAAGCAACAAATAGAAAACGTTAAAGTAAGCCGTATTAAAGTTAACCTCAAAAATGTATATGGCGAGCTAGAGAAAACTAAATATTCAGCTAAGGGGAAAATCGACTTCAAAATTGACTTGTTGAATGAATCTCAGAAGACATCTGCTGAAATTGAAGCGATATACTTTTACTCGACAAAAGGCTGGATACTTTCACAAGATGGCAATGAATGTCCTTCGACTGAATCAGATATATCCGATTTTGACAAAAGACACTTTTTAACGCCACCAATTAGAAAGCTACATAAAAATTCATGGGCGCAGCTTAAGTTTTCTAGCAGTAAACACTTGGCTTTTGCTAGTAAAGGCGAAGTGCTGAAAAATGAATATAAAGTATCCGGCAGAACCATTATTAGATTGGTTACTTCAGAGGGTAATTTCGATTATGAGCTACTTATCGACGTGGTGTGTGAGGAGTTCCCGTTCTAGCTTTAATTTTTCACATAACAAACTCGTCAATTAGGACGCTCGGAAGCTCGCGCCTATTACGCGTGCATTATTACCGTTCAAAATAAACATCCACTGTCAGCGTTGGGTAGTGGTAAACATTGCTAGCATTGTTTAATTAGTTATTAACAGAGTATTAAGTACGTAATCAAAACCATTAACCCATGCTAGCCACACTCGTCCGCTTTTCCATCCGTTTTTACGGCATCGTTATCGCGCTTGCCGTATTGATCCTGCTGTATGGCAGTTATCGCTTTGCCACGGCGGGTCTTGATATTTTTCCTGAATTCTCGCCCAAGCAGGTCATCATTCAAACCGAGTCGCCTGGCCTTTCTTCCGAGCAGGTTGAGGTGCTGGTGACTCAGCAAATCGAAACGTCTATCAGCGGCTTGATAGGAATGAAGTCGGTGCGTTCTGAATCCATTCAGGGTCTGTCCATTGTTACCGCGATCTTTGAAGAAGACAGCGATGTGTACCGCAACCGCCAGCTGATCAGCGAACGGCTGGCAAGCTTAACGACGCAACTACCGCAGGGCATTACGCCGGTTGCGATACCGCTGTCCTCGTCTTCTGCGACCGTTTTAACCATTGGCCTGAGCAGGGGCGACCAAGCGGATGCGGCTACGGATTTACTGGCGTTGCGAAGTCTGGTTGACTGGACGATAGTGCCGCGCTTAAAGGCTGTGCCCGGCGTTGCCGATGTCAACGTGTTCGGCGGGGACATCCAGCAGTTACAGATTCAGGTTGATCCGCTGCATTTGCATCGCTTTAACCTGACGCTGGAAGACATCATCCAAGCAGCCTCTCAAGCCGGAAATATTCAGGGCGGCGGTTTTCTCGAGAACAAAAACCAGCGCTTCACCTTGCAGGTAACGGGGCAGCCCGCTACGCCGGAGCAATTCGGCAAGATTCTGGTCAAGCGGGAGCAGGGGCGCAACATTACGCTGGGGGAAGTCGCCACGATTCAATATGCGCCGGAGCCGCCCATTGGCGCAGCGCAAATTCTGGGTAAACCCGGCATCGTCATGATGGTGATCGGGCAGTACGGCGCCAATACCTTGTCGGTGTCAAAACAGGTAGAAGAGACGCTGAAAGAGTTCGAGCCTATTTTCAACAAACAGGCGATTAACTTTTACTCGCACCTGTTCCGCCCTGCCGATTATATCGAGCGGTCGCTGAGCAATTTGTCGGGGCATTTGCTGGTCGGCGGCCTGTTCGTGCTGATTATCCTGTACCTGTTTTTGTTCAATTTCCGCACAGCATTTATTTCCGCGCTGGCTATTCCGGTATCTTTGATTGGCGCGGTGATTGTGCTGCTGGAAAGCGGGATTAACCTCAACATCATGGTGCTGGGCGGCCTGGCTATCGCGTTGGGGGAGGTGGTTGATGATGCGATTATCGATACCGAAAACATTTTCCGGCGCTTGCGCGAGAACCGTCTGTTAGCTCAGCCGCTGCCCGTTGCCAGCGTGGTTTATAGCGCATCGCTGGAGGTGCGAAGCTCAGTGGTTTACGCCAGCTTTATCGTCGCGCTGGTTTTTGTGCCGTTGTTAACCTTAAACGGCGTTGCCGGTCGCCTGTTTGCGCCGCTGGGGTATTCCTACATTCTGGCGATTTTAACGTCGCTGCTAGTGGCGCTCACCTTAACGCCGGCGCTGTGCTATGCCTTGCTGGGCAAGGCAGTTATCGCCAATGATGACCCGCCGCTGATCAGGCGCATCAAGCCGCTGTACAAGGATTTGTTGGGCAGGGTTTCCAGTCATTTCAAGCGGGTGCTCAGCGGCAGCATTATCGTTTGCGTGTTGGGGTTGCTGGCTCTTTTCAGTCTGGACAGCAAATTCCTGCCCGAACTGCGGGAAGGCCATTATATCGTCCATACCACCAGCATCCCCGGTACATCGTTGCAGGAATCGATCAGGATCGGCAGCAAACTGACCGAGCAGTTTATGGAGATTCCCGGCATACAATCGGTATCGCAATGGGCGGGGCGGGCAGAGCGGGGCGCCGATACGTACGGCAGCCATTACAGCGAGTATGAAGTCCGGCTGGAACCGATGTCAGGAGCAGAGCAACAGCAGATAAAGGACAGGCTGCGGGCGATTCTGGTTGGTTTCCCCGGCATTTTATTTGAAGCCAATACCTTCTTGACGGAACGGGTCGATGAGACCATTTCCGGCTACACCTCTCCGGTGGTGGTCAACATTTACGGCAACGACCTGAATGTAATTGACGGCAAGGCACAGGCGGTCGCCGATATTATGCGCGACATTTCCGGCGCGACGGATGTGCAGTTGCGCTCGCCGCCCGGCACGCCGCTGCTGCAAATCAACTTGAATCTCGACCAGCTCGGCTTCTGGGGGGTGTTGCCGGCGCAGATTGTCGATACCTTGCAGGCGGCTTACGAAACCCGCGTGGTCGGAAAAAACATTCAGGGCAACAAGATCTACAACGTCGCGGTGACCTTGACGCCGGAGCTAAGGCAGCAGTCTGAATCGATAGCCAAGCTGCCGATCAGGACGCAGGACGGGACGATGATTACGCTGGAGCAGGTTGCGGAAATCAGGCATGCGGCCAGCCGCTATAACATTCTTCATCAAGGTTCGCAGCGGCGGCAAACCGTCACCGGCAATGTGATCGACAGGGATCTGGATGATTTCATCGAGGAGCTTAGAGAGCGGGTGTTAAAGGAGATTCCGTTCACTGCGGATATTTATCCAGAATTTACCGGCGCAGCAATTGAACAGGCGCAGGCGCGCAAGGAATTGATCCTGCATTCGCTGCTGGCCGGGGCCGGGGTGCTGATTTTTATCTATATCGCGATAGGCAGCATCCGGCACATGCTGCTGACGCTTGCCAACCTGCCTTTCGCCTTGATCGGCGGAGTTGCCGCCGTGGTATTGACCGGGGCTACGCTGTCGGTCGGTTCGGTCGTGGGTTTCGTTACGCTGTTCGGCATTACCGTGCGCAACAGCATCATGCTGTTGTCGCACTATCGCTATCTGGTTGAAGACGAAGGTAAAATCTGGAACCTGGACACCGCCGTACTGGGCGCGCAGGAGCGGTTGCCGTCCATCCTGATGACGGCGTTGGTTACCGCGCTGGCCATGTTCCCTATTGCCTTCAACAGCGATAATCCGGGGCGTGAAATCATGGGGCCGATGGCGGCGATCATCATCGGCGGTCTGGCTTCTTCAACGCTGCTGAATCTATTATTACTGCCCGCCATCTTGCTGCGCTATGGAAAATTTAACAGCCAAACTGATACGGATAGATAAAGACTCGGAGGCGATTATTAGCAGGATAAATCAAATAGTTAGGAACCTATCTCGGTTTGTACGCATCATTTACAGTATGTTAGTATCTTCAATGACCGGAATGCTGGTTTTAATCTAATTTATTCTAATGGAGATACAGATGAAAAAGATATTTAAAATGCTGTTGATACTATCCGCGCTCTTCTTTGCCACACCTTATACTGCAATGGCCGAAGGTTACCCCGCGAAAGTAGGCGAAAAGCTGGGGACAGGCATTGTTAACGTGGTGACTGGCGTTGTAGAAATCCCCAAGACCATCATGGTAACCAACCGTGCGCATGATCCTGCTTATGCCGCGACAGCTGGATTTATGACCGGAATTGTGCACATGCTGGGACGTACATTATGCGGCGCAGTGGATTTGGTGACATTTATGATTCCTACTCAACCATTGATCAAACCTGATTACATCTGGAAAAATTTCGACAGGGAAACCAGTTACAACATGAATTGGCAAATGCGTTAAGGCATTTAGTTCATTCGGCGGGACGGCGGCAACACCCAAACGCGCAGCAACAAAGCAGCCAGCAGGGCACAGGCAGCGGCAAACCCGAAAGCGGTCAGAGGATTTGTCTCTTGCCACAGCCAGCCAAATATGATCGAGGCCGGCAGCAGCATGATGCCAGCCGTCAGGTTAAACCAGCCGTAGGCTGTGCCCAACACTTCCTTCGGCACCATATCAGCAACCAGCGCCTTCTCGGCACCTTCGGTTGCGGCCATGAACAATCCATAGAAGGCGAACAACGGCCACACCAGCAAGGGGTGGCTGTTGAGTCCCAACAACAGGTAAAACACGCTATAAACCACCCAGCCGCCGACGATGAGGCGGACGCGTCCCAGTTTGTCGGAAAGGGCGGACAGTGGCGTGGAAAACAGCGCTGCAGTAAATGACACCAGCGCCCACAGCAGCGGCACCTGATATTCGGGAAAGCCCATATCTTTTGCGCGTAGCAGCAGGAACATGTTAGAAGCATTACCCAGAGTGAACAGGGCCACTACCATCAGATAACGCTTGAAGGGTGCGGGCAGCGCTTTCACGCTCCAGTCGAAGCGATCGACAGTCATGTCGGCGTGGCGCTTAGGCTCCTTTATGAACAGAGCCAAGAGCACAGCTATTACTCCGCCCAAGGAGGCCCAAAGGAAAACGTCTTTCAAAGGTAGGTGCTCGGCCAGCAACCAGGCCGCCAGGAGCGGCCCCACGACGGCGCCAGCATTGTCCATAGCCCGATGCAAGCCGAAAGCCAGTCCGCGGTGAGCCTTATTCACAGTCAGTGCCAGCAACGCATCCCGTGGCGAAGAGCGCAAGCCTTTACCAACTCGATCTGCAAAACGCAGCGCCAAAACCATCGGCCAGGCTGTGGTAAAGGCCAGTAGGGGGCGGGCGATGGCTGCCACGGTATAGCCGCCTACCACCCAATGCTTGGTGGATTGCAGTCGATCCGACAGCACGCCGGAAAACAGCTTTAACAAGCTACCCGTGGCCTCGGCGATGCCCTCGATCAGACCCAAGGCTTTGGGGCCGGCCATGAGTACTGAGGCGAGATAAAGAGGCACGAGGGGATAGACCAGCTCGCTGGCGGTATCGTTGAAAAAACTGACCAGTCCAAGGAGCCAGACTGTGCGGGGTAATGTGAAAAGTGTTTTTAACATTAGGTCGGCTCTATAACTGATGTTGCGCAGCCTGCGAGCTATTTCAGCAGGTAGATGGACGTTTCGTCCCTGCCAATAAACGCTACAGGGACGAATCAGCTGTTAGATTATGAAACAGAAAAACTCTCACCGCAGCCGCAGGTTCCTTTCACATTCGGGTTATTGAACTGGAAGGCTTCGTTAATACCTTCTCTGCGATAATCCAACTCTATACCATCGACAAATTCCATATCCGCTTCAGGTACGATCACTTTAACCCCGAAATTTTCAAACACGGCATCGCCTTCATTAAGCGTATCGGCATAATCAAGCGCATAAGCATAGCCCGAGCAACCGGATTTTTTTACGCCCAGTTTTAAGCCAATTCCCTTGCCGCGTTTTTCCAGCTGTTTTTTAATCTGGCGGGCTGCACTTTCAGTTAATGAGACAGACATATGACCTCTTTATCCTTCTAGATTTAAGGA
>JBAZTN010000020.1:8702-26290 GCA_041661895.1 Methylobacter sp.
TTGCAATTGTTTAATAAATTCAAAAATTTCAGCTTCGGTGTTGGCTTTTCCCAAGCTGATGCGGATTGCACTTTTCGCATGACCAGCTTCAATACCCATAGCCGTTAATACCGGACTGGGTTCGTTTTCGCCGCTGGCGCAGGCTGATCCGCTGGAAACGCAGATATCTTTTTTATCCAGCTTCATCAGCAGCATTTCGCCATCGATGCCATGAATTCCAATCTGGAGAGTATTAGGCAGCCGTTTTGCCTGCTGGGCAAAAATTGTTAAGCCGGGCATAGCGGTCAAGCCATCCTCCAGCGCTGTTTTTAATTTCAGCAGATGATCACTGCGTTCGGCAAGCTCGACTCTCGCCAGCTCTGCTGCTTTGCCGAATCCGACTATGGCGGCGACATTTTCAGTGCCGGCCCTGAGTCCCTGTTCCTGTCCGCCACCTAATAAGATTGGGTTTATGGTCACGCCTTTTTCAAATACCAGTGCGCCGCAGCCTTTAGGGCCGTATATTTTATGGCTGGACAGCGACATTAAATGTACGGCCAGCTGTTTAAAATCCACGGAGATTTTGCCCAGCGCCTGTACGGCATCGGTATGAATAATGATGCCATGTTCTCTCAGTTGCTTGGCATATCGAGCGACATCCTGAACCACGCCTGTTTCATTATTTGCCAGCATGATTGAAACCAGGCCGGGTTTCAATCGAATAATCTCGTCGATGGTTCCTTGCGTAATGAGCCCGTTCGCATCGACATTAATTATGGCAAGTTCATGACCCCGGCTTTTTAAATGCAGGGCAGGCTCGATAACGGAGGGGTGTTCAGTGGCTGAAACAGCGAGTCCGGCTTGAGGTGGCAGCGCTGCCAATGCCATGTTATTGGCCTCAGTGCCCCCGCTGGTGAAAACGACCTGCGCAGGCTGCACGCCAATCAATGCTGAGACCTGCTCGCGGGCAGCGTCTATGGCGCTACTAACGACTCTACCGTGACGGTATAAGCTGGAAGGATTTCCGTAGAAGGTTGTCAGGAAGGGTAGCATCGCCTCCAGGACGCGATCATCTATCGGCGTTGTTGCGTTATGATCAAGGTAGATCATTCAGATCAGTTATTATCCTAGGTGACGATGAATTTCAATGATTCGATGAGCTTCCTGATCTTGTCTTTGGGCAATATCCTGAACATGATTCTTTTCCAGTAACTCGGCCAAAGTGATGCCTTTCAAATAATTTCTAATTTGCTCACTTAATCCCATCCATAGGTCGTGTGTTAAACAAGCTTGTTCTTTCTGGCAATTTTCCTCGCCGCCACATTTGGTTGAATCAATCGTCTCATCTACAGCGGCAATAATATCTGCAACATTGATGTCACTTGTGTTTTTGCATAGTTTGTACCCGCCGCCCGGTCCGCGCACACCTTTTACCATACCTGCACGACGTAAGCGCGCAAATAATTGTTCCAGATAAGACAGGGAGATAGTTTGGCGAGCCGCAATGTCTGTTAAGGTAACTGGCTTGATTTGACTGTGAAAAGCCAAATCCAGCATTGCAGTTACCGCATAGCGACCTTTAGTGGTTAAGCGCACAATAAATCATCCTTCATAAATACCATTGAGTTATTGTTACTATACTTAACCCAGCAAAATAGTCAACTATTACGCTTAACGTGTATGACCTATGTGTATAAAAGTTATAAAGAATTTTTTGCCAGAAGCTTCCAGTCTTATTCCTCGTTCTTTTGTGTATAGCTGTCTTCAATCGTGCAGCCGTCCAATTTAGTGAGGGGGGATTCTGTGTATTTAATGCCGGCATCATTGAGTGCTTTTTGCATGGTTTCCAGCTGCTTATCCATCGCTTGAATATGATCCAGCATGTGATTGATGGCGTAGGCGATTGGATCGGGCACGTCGGTTGTTGCGCCGTAGGCATGAAAACCCATTTTGTAGGCAATCTTGTCACGCTCGGCTGTAGCGGCTTTGCTATTAGGGTCGACGATGTGAGCAGGTATTCCAACGGCGGTTGCGCCCGCCGGTACCGGTTTTAAGACCACCGAGTTTGATCCGACCCGGGCGTTTTCACCAATATCAATAGGTCCCAAGACTTTCGCTCCTGCGCCTATCACTACGCCGTTATGCAGGGTCGGATGACGCTTGCCCTTATCCCAGCTGGTTCCTCCCAAGGTTACGCCATGATACAGAGTGCAGTCATCGCCGATAATGGCAGTTTCGCCGATCACCACGCCCATGCCGTGATCAATAAAGAAGCGCCTGCCGATCATCGCGCCGGGATGAATTTCAATACCGGTCAGCCATCGGCTGAAGTATGAAATAAATCGGGCAAGCCATTTGAATCCGGCTAGCCAGAAGAAATGACTGACTCGATGAATTAAAAGGGCATGAAATCCAGGGTAGGTAGTAATCACTTCAAAGACAGATTGCGCTGCCGGATCTCGCTCAAAGACGCACGCAATATCTTCTTTCAATCTGCTAAACATCAGTTATTCCTCTTGTTACCCTGAGACATTCTTAAGATACCTCTGAGTATGTCCAATTCTTTAGTATCCATTTGTATCCGGTTATAAATCCGGCGCAGTCGCCGCATAATAGATTTCGATTTGGCTGGATGCATAAAGCCAATATCGGTTAATGCTTCTGATAAATGCGTATAGAAAGACTCCATTTGCGCTGCTGTGGCTAAAGGGTCTTCACCTTTATCGCCAACAACTATTGCTTCCTGTTCAGCTAACCCGGATGCAACAAATAATTCATAACATACGACTTGCACGGCTGCCCCGATATTTAAGGAACTGTATTCGCTGTTGCAGGGGATACGCAACAGGAAGTGACACAGATCGAGTTCGTGATTTTTTAATCCTGAATTTTCCCGGCCAAAAACGATAGCTACTTTGTTGCCGGGTTCATTAATTAAAACTTTCTCTGCACATTCTCTGGGTGTTATTTCAGGCCAGCTAATGGTGCGGCCTCGGGCGCTGGCGCCAATCACCAACTGACAATCAGCAATGGCTTCCTGTAACGTCTGGCAGACGGTTGCGCCCGCTAAAACGTCATCCGCGCCGGAAGCCCTTGATGTTGCGTCGGCGCTGGGGAAAGTTTTAGGCGAAACCAGCCACAGATTATTCATCTTCATGTTCTTCATCGCACGGGCAACGGCGCCTATATTTCCCGGATGCGTTGTTTCGACCAAAACAATTTTTATATTAGACAGCAAGGTGTTGTCCTTTGTTGAAAAAAGAGCCAAGTTTAGCAAAAGATTTGTTATTATATGACGTTTTCGGCAATTGCTCCTGCATTGCTCTACTTCTTGCATAACCCACATGGACGTTGGGAATGCAGATATTGCAGGAGCAAATATCTGTTCATCCAGTCCGCACTCATATAAATTCGCCTATGCAACCTATGTTAAATATCGCCGTCCGTGCCGCAAGAAGCGCTGGCGACTTGATACTTCGCTCATCCGACAATGTTGGCCGCCTGCAAATCGACCAAAAAGGCAAGAATGACTTCGCCAGCGAAGTCGACCGTATGGCCGAACGGGAAATCATCAATATTATTAAAACGGCTTATCCGGAACACAGCATCCTGGCAGAAGAAAGCGGGGTACACAAAGGCAATGATTTTATCTGGGTTATTGATCCGCTGGACGGAACGACCAACTTTCTGCACGGTTTTCCTCAATACGCCGTTTCCATCGCCTTAAAACACAAAGGCAGGATTGAAGTCGGAGTCGTTTATGATCCGTTGCGGGATGAGTTGTTCACCGCCAAACGCGGCGGAGGCGCGATGTTGAATAATCGCCGGCTTAGAGTAACGGCTCAAAACAGCATGAAAGGCGCATTAATTGGCACAGGCTTTCCGTTTAAAACTCAGCAACATCTTGATGCCTATTTGGGCATGTTTCGCGCAGTAACCATTGATGCAGCAGGGATTCGTCGCGCAGGATCTGCAGCGCTTGATTTGGCTTATCTTGCTGCCGGCCGATTGGATGGTTTTTGGGAAATAGGCTTGATGGAATGGGATATGGCGGCGGGTATTTTGTTGGTGAAAGAAGCGGGCGGCGTGATAACCGACTTTTCTTTCAATGATAAATACCTGGAATCAGGTAATGTCATCGCCGCAAGTCCAAAAATGCATCAATTGTTGTACCAACTGATTGAACCGCATGTGACCGGTGATTTGAAGTAATTGTAATTTCTGAATTACAGTCGCCGAATATAAAAAACAATTTTTATATTCCTAACCTTCTTCCATAAAGCGACACTGGCGTCTTTATGGGAGAAGGAACTAGAACCGACTTTAGCACTGCAAGCGATAGAGCATGATTTTTTCATCAATACGCCTGCTTGCAGTTCATTTTGTACCATAACTAAGTATTCAAGGTATCCATAAGGTCGATCATAAATTCCATCTCTTCATCTTCAACACCAATCCAGTCATCAAAGCCCAAGCCTTTCAAAACGCCTTTTCCTTTTTCATCATGGCCCATTTCTATGAGCAGGCTTTTAATTTCATCTCTTCTGCCAGCCAGCTTAGGTCCGATCATCAGAGAATGATGAATAACACTAATCTGGCTGCGAACCAAAATTTTCAGTTGGCTCTTAATCATATTCGATAAATCATCATAAGCTTCAGCCAGGAAAATGCCTACGTCAGCATCTCCGCGCAGTAGATGTTTGGCCACAAGAACATAAGTGTCATAAACATTGGTTTCTACATTCCCAGCATCCAAATCGCCGGGTTCCAGCATGATCATGCCCATCAAGTGAACATCAGGGTCTTCCGTGACAGCTACCCTGATACCGGGTGATAAACGAGCGACGTCTTCTACCGGATTATTGGCGTTGACGGCAATGATAGCTTCATCGGCTCTGCCAATGGGTTTTACCAAGGGTAAAAAACCTTTTTCACGCACCAGCATGGCGGCATCAAAGGGGTTGGCATAAATTAAATCAATTTTATCGCTTTTTATAGCTTCTCTCTGGCTATGAAAATCGTCATACATTTCCAAATGAATAGCTTCCCCGGTCTGTTTTTGAAGCCAAGTATTAAAGATATACCAGCCTGAAATGTGATCAGGAGAAAAATCTGGACTGATGGTAAATAAATTCGACATGATGGGGTTCCGGTGGATTAAAACAAAGTCGGATAAAGCTTGATGCACTCTTCCACTTTGGTTCGAGAGGGTTTTCGACGTACTGAGGTATAACCCATTACTTTTCCATTCCGGACATTTGGGATGACTGTTGCCTTGACCCAATAATAACCGCCGTCTTTACGCAGATTTTTTACAAAACCCTGCCATTTATTACCTTTTTGTACGGCGTCCCACAGGTCTTTGAAGGCCGCCGGCGGCATGTCCGGATGTCGTAAAATCGAATGCGGCGCATTGATCAATTCTTCCTCGGTGTAGCCGGACATTTCAACAAAGGATTTGTTGACATGGGTAATGACGCCAGTGGTATCGGTTGTGGAAACGATGAGTTTGCCATCGGGATAAGGGGTTTCAATCTGGGTATATAAAATTTTCCGAGGTATATTGCCGAATAAATTGAGGGTGATTCCCTTATAATCTCCAACTATATCTTCAGGTTTCATATCGTGAAGCATCTGCAGCCCTCTTAATCAAGTGGTCTATAACAAATCAGCAATATTTTCTGCTGCCCGTTTTACATCCAGAAAAATCAGACCTAATTTAGCATTTGGTTTTGCCATGACCGTTAACACCGATTCTTCACCGGCATAAGTCATTAGTACATATCCCAAAGCACCTTTAATCAACACCTGTTCTAATGTACCTCTTGCCAATTCTTTAGCTGTTCTATCACCTAAAGAGAGCATTGCTGCGCTCATTGCGCCAACCCTGTCTTCATCTAAACCGGCTGGTAATACAGAAGCCATCATCAGTCCATCGGTTGATATAACGCCTGATGCTTGTATATCTGCTGAAGTACCATTTAGTTCTGTTAATATAGAAGTCAGCATATCTGCGCGCATTTTAATTTCCTTTCTTTTGGTAAGCTTGTGATAGTAAATATAGATTCAATGTTATTTAGTTGTATAGCGTATGCTTAATGCCCAAACCAGAGAAACAAATTCCGCTTGGTTAAAATGGGGTATTCCTGAAATGGCAACAACAAAGCGATTATTGCCGATAAATAATGGCCAGAATCCAACCTGACTATTACCGGACGCATCAATTACTGCCCAGGCGTGACTCGCCAACCCCATGTTGTTCATCAACAAACCGGATCGGCGCTCGTGCACGGATGCGATTTCAGCGCTTAATGCTGATAGTTCTTCGGCAACCTCATGTGGAAATCCATGGCTGGCCAGATAGAAACCCTGGCTATCGGCTAATAACGCTTTGCCATGTTCTGAAATTTTACTTAGCAGCTCAGGCAAAATTTCTTCTAATGCGCCCTGCGGGTATGGAATTACGGTATCAAGTCCCTGAATCCAGCCTAATTTCTGGCAGTGATGTAGCAATTCCATGCATTTTTGTTCTTCATCCTGGCTCATCAGCTGCTGCAGATTGGCTGCATTAAGCGCACAGGTTTGCGGCTGTTTTAGTAAGGCCCTTAAAAATTGACGCGGCTTATCGGTTTCCACAGAACAGGTAGCATAATAAGCACCGGACGGCGTTGGATACAGGTAGAGTCCTTCTGTTAACGAATAGGCGCTCAATGTTTTATGCCTCGATGCCGGGATCCAGAGAATACAGTAATGATTGCACCAAAAGAGAGACATCATTTTTGACTCTGGCATCAACAGAAAATACCGGTGGTTTTATCCCCATCCCTTGCAGCTGGATATGGTAATCGTTAATAGTTGGCTTATTACTCAGATCCATTTGTGTCACTCCAATGGCTACATTAGTTTCAGCTATAAATTTCTGAAATGAATCCAGAAAGAATTTCATATCCTGAAATGGATCCGCTCTTGTGTTATCAAGCAGCAAAATCAGGCCTATTCCGCCTGTTATCAGGATATCCCACATAAAATCAAAACGTTCTTGCCCTGGCGTTCCATAAAGATGGATTTTCTCACCGCCGGCAAGATTCATAATGCCGTAGTCCATGGCTACAGTTGTTGATGCTTTTTTGGTCTTCGTCATGTCACTGGCAGAAGCATCTGTTTTAATTGGCGGTATATCGCTGATTGATTCGATGGCCGTTGTTTTACCCGCACCTACCGGGCCGGTAAAAATGATTTTGTATTGACTCATATTGCTCCAACTCTATGATTTATTTGCGCGCAATTTTCCGATAATTCTACTTAACAAACTTTGCTGCTCACTTTTTTTGATAACTGATGGTTGAAAGATTTCATCGGCTTCTCTTTTAGTTTGTCCAATCAACCCGAGCGCATAAGCTGCGCTGATAAATACGAACACATATTGCGGTTTAATGTTTAAAACTTGAGCGATTTCAGGCAAGGTTCTGGGGCTTTCCATAAGTAATGCTGAAATCCTTAACGCATGCGGTGTAATAACAAGGCGAGTAAAATTTGGCCAATGCCTTAAAAAAACCGGTTTGTGAATATCTAAAGCGCTTGGATAACGCCCTTTAGATGTCCACACTGCAAGCTTCCATACAAATGCATCCTTGTCATGAAACTTTTCTAAGCCCCCCTGGATGGATGTTGCACTAGGTTCCGCCGGAGTAAGCGTCATCCCCGGGCCTGAAATTTTATTCATTGCCACGCCGGCAAAAGCTCTCAGTTGTTTGTCATCAGCATCAAGCCATATGTCATGGTTATGCGGAAAAATAATAAGCGGCTTCCAGCCTGAATTTAAGTGCATCACCTGTTTTTTGGTTTCAGCAACCATTAAGGCTGACTGAACGTATCCCTGAAAATAATCTTTAGGATTGTAAACAGCATCGGGAAATTGCTTAGGATCATTCACATCCAGACCTGGAACAGACCCTATATATGCATTAAATTTCCCTTCATCAAGTTGCATTGCAGTTTGATGTTTTGATGTTTTTTTCTGTTCATTAGTGTTCGTAGCCTGCTTTTTAACCTGATTTTTTTCTGATGATAAACGGCTTTCAGTTTGGTCAATTGATTCTTGCGACTGACGAGTGGTTGCATTTTCAGGATAGGAACTGACTTGGTGGCTCGGTTTTTTCTTTGCCGACAACATCGTACCGGCTTCGCTCAAGGCAAACAGCAGGTCGTCGGTCTTGACCGGTTTTTTTACATAGAGAATATTTTCGAATGTCAGTTCCTGTAGGGATAATGCAATAATCGGCCTGGCCGATTCAGCCAGCTTCTGTTCAAGCAGTTTTTTGGCTTGAACGGAATCGGCATCGATCATATCAACTTCAGCATTCAGGTCTTCAACAACAGCTGCCCCTTTACAGGGGCCTTGAAGATACATCACCATCATTTTATAATTTCGCCCATCCATGCCATGAAGAGCGATTTTTAAAGGGCTTTTGCGTTCATCTTTCATTTTTATGCTCATAAAAAAACGCCTGTAATGTACCCCAGTCGTTGGGCATGTCCACATCCAACCCGGCTATAATATGAAACATTCTCATAAATCTCGAAGTGTCGAGAGTCGATTTATAAAGTTCTAATAAGCACTGATGCAGTTCCAGTCTCTGCGGTTGATTTATTATGGCTTTTTCCAGGATGTCTATTGCTTCATTCAGCTGGCTATATTCAATATAATCGTAAGCCAGATCCAGCGGATCATGCTTCTGTTCATCAGGCGTTTCAATCTGTTGAAGCAGATTTCTGCTGCCAACCAGGCCTTTTGAAAAAACAGAATATTCATTGCCGGGCAGCAGTGTGACATCAAAATCCGTAAGCATGCATTCCTGCAGTATCTTATATTGCTCCCGAGACAACTTTGATTTTGTCCCAGTTATCATGCGTTGACTGATTGCCTTTCCCCCTCTATTCAAAATGACCAGTAAATCAATCAGTGCAGCAAAAAGCTGTTCCTGTAAATTTTCCTGGTAACAATAATAAATGCGTTGAATATGTGTAATTAATCGTTTTGGCTTTCTGGAAACAAGAAAAACAAGATTTGTTAAGAAATTATCTGATAACTTGTAATCGGTAAAATTAAAAGCACCTGAGTCCGACAGCAAAAACATATTAAATTCTGTAGGTTCCTTTGCGTTATTTTGTTTGTCGCTGCAAGTAATCAATTGGTTGTAGGTCATTCATCAATTCTCAAATAAGCTGAAATAAAGTATAGATGGAATTTGATTTTTTCCCAGTTTCAGCAATAAAAAACTTAATACTTGTATGGATTTAAAAACTATGGACTCGGATAAGCCTTGAACGAGATGTGCGTTACCGCAATCTGAATTGATATAACTATTAAATTGGAATGGGTATTTGAAGATGCAGGCAGCGTAGCAGGAGGATTACTTTTTGAATCGTGAGATAGTCCCTCTTTGAGGTAATAACACTATCTTGATTAATTCTAGCAAAAGAGCGATTGTGATAAAGTGAAGTCAATGACATTACACAAACGGCGTGTAATGTCTTTTAGTCAGTCCAAGGTTGTGAGGTGGTCTGTATATTTAAAAAAGTTCCAGCGCAAGCATGATGGCGTCTTCACGGCCATTCTCAGCGGGGTAATAATCTTTTCTGATGCCGATTTCGTTGAATCCCATGTCCATATAAAGCGCAATAGCAACTCTATTGGACGGCCTGACTTCCAGAAACATGGTTTCTGCTTGACCTCGGGCTACTTCAATAAGATTTTCCATCATTTTACGGCCGATGCCTTTTTTCTGCTCGGTAGGTGCTACACAAATATTTAAAATATGCGCTTCACCTACGCCTATCGCAAGAATACTAAACCCCAGAATCTTGCCTTGATTTTCACATACCCAGCAACTATAGCGCGCCTTCAAGCAGTCTTTAAAGATGTCTTCGCCCCAGGGGAATTTATAGTTGGCTCTTTCAACCTCCAGAACCCCGGGTAAATCAGCACTGGTCATTTTTCGAATACGCATTAAATAGTCGCCGCCCACGGAATCAGGAAATACTTTGGCATAGAATTCTCTATCGGCATCATAAATTACAAAATTTTTTATTTTTTCTAACAATCCCCACATGATCAACCTTTAATGTTGTTATACGTTTGCATCGCTAACTGTAAATCCAGCCAAGCTTTTCGCTTATCTGACAAAGATCGTAACAAGTACGCAGGGTGATAGACTACAACAACCGGCGTATCATTCAAAATATGTACTTTGCCTCTAAGTTTAGCTAATGGCTCATCTGTTTTTAATAATGCCTGGGCAGCGATACGTCCTACAGCCAGTATGATTTTCGGTTTAATAAGTGTTTGCTGTTGTTGCAGATAATCTCTACAGGCTTCAATTTCGTCTGGCTTGGGGTCGCGGTTGCCGGGAGGTCTGCACTTTAATACGTTGGTGATAAAGACGTCTTCCCTGGCAAGGCCGATCGCCCTTAACATTTCTGTTAATAGTAGGCCCGCATTGCCGACAAAGGGCAGACCTTGTTGATCTTCGCTTTGCCCTGGTGCTTCACCTATCACCATCCAGTCTGCCTGTTTATTGCCCGATCCAAAAACTGTTTGGGTGCGCGTTTTACACAAACCGCATCGAGTGCAGTTGGCGACTTCAGTTTGCAACGCTACCCAGCTGTTGATCGGTTCAGATGGAGCGTTATCAGCTATAGAATCAGGTACCGGCGTTTGCTCATAATTGGCAGAGGCTATGGGCATCCAGACATCAATGCCCATAGCCTCCAAGTATTGCAGACGTGTTGCGTTATCCAAAATCAACTCTTATAGTCAATACTGA
The DNA here is from genome assembly GCA_041661895.1 of Methylobacter sp. Classification (GTDB taxonomy): domain Bacteria; phylum Pseudomonadota; class Gammaproteobacteria; order Methylococcales; family Methylomonadaceae; genus Methylobacter_A. Next base: position 19,508 of record JBAZTN010000020.1, read on the forward strand.
GAAACCGTTTGTACCTTTAAACATCACCTTTCTGAGGATGTCGGCGTTGATCAGGGCTATGCAGCTTATTCACGGCATTGATATAGGCTTTGGCTGATGCAATAACAATATCGGTATCAGCGCCCAAACCATTAACAATCCGCCCTGCTTTTTCAAGACGAATAGTGACCTCACCTTGGGCATCAGTACCGTTGGTTATACTATTAACCGAATAAAGCTCCACATTGGCATCTGACTGCACCAACTTTTCAATGGCTTTTAAACTGGCATCCACAGCACCGCCGCCATTAGAATTGCCCGTGACTTCTTTATTGTCAACACGCAGCGTAACGGTTGCGTTGGGTATCTCTCCCGTTTCTGAACATACTTTCAGCGCTATGAGTTTGATATGCTCATCTTCTGCCTCAAAACCGGCTTCTGAAATCAGTGTTTGTAAATCCTCGTCAAAGATTTCGTGTTTTTTATCGGCTAATTGCTTGAAGCGGGAAAAAGCTTCATTCAACTCTTCTTCTGAGCTGAACTCAAAGCCCAATTCAGTGATACGGCTTTTAAAAGCATTTCTGCCTGAATGTTTGCCTAGCACCATACGGTTGGCCGACCAGCCTACATCTTCAGCGCGCATGATTTCGTAAGTCTCACGACTTTTTAATACGCCATCCTGATGAATGCCTGCCTCATGAGCAAAAGCATTTGCCCCAACGATGGCTTTGTTGGGCTGTACAGGAAAGCCGGTGATTGATGATACCAATTTCGAACAGGTCAAAATTTCGCGGGTATCTATGCCGGTTTGACAAGTGAACACATCGTGGCGGGTACGAACCGCCATCACCACTTCTTCCAGCGAGGCATTACCTGCGCGCTCACCCAAACCATTAATGGTACATTCAACCTGCCGCGCTCCGTTCATGACGGCCGACAATGAATTAGCAACCGCTAAGCCAAGATCATTATGGCAATGCACGGAAAAGATGGCTTTGTCCGAATTAGGGATGCGATGAATCAAGTTGGCAATGGTCGCGCCAAACTGCTCCGGAACGCTGTAGCCAACGGTATCCGGTATATTGAGCGTCGTTGCTCCGGCATCAATCACCGCCTCAAGTATCCGGCACAAGAAGTCTTCTTCTGAGCGGCCGGCATCTTCTGGGGAAAATTCGACGTCATCAGTATACTGCCGTGCGCGTTTAACTGCCCTGACGGCATATTCGATCACTTGATCCGGCGACATCTGCAATTTCATTTGCATGTGTATCGGCGATGTTGCGATAAAAGTATGAATCCGAGATCGATTAGCGTCTTTAAGCGCATCGCCGGCTCGATCAATATCCTTGTCCAAGGCTCTAGCCAAACCGCATACAGTGCTGTCTTTTATAACCTTAGCGACTGCCTGAACAGATTCAAAATCGCCGGGGCTTGCGGCAGGGAAACCAGCTTCGATCACGTCAACTTTCAAACGTTCCAGAGCCTTGGCAATTCTTACTTTTTCATCGCGTGTCATTGAGGCGCCGGGACTTTGTTCGCCATCGCGCAAGGTTGTATCAAATATAATTAACTTGTCTTTCATAAAAACTCCATTCTCGGCAATCGCTCCTGCATCGCCTAATGTTGGTGTTCTACCTCCCGCATCCATGCAGTCGATGAAGTGTTATCAACTGTTACGTTGATACACAAAAATAAAGGGATTTGAATAACTAATGAAAAAGATAGATGCCCATCAGGGCAGCAGTCTTAAAGACAGGCATAACGATGCACACAACGCTGCTTTGGCTGGCATTGCGCCGGCAAAAGTGATTTCAAAATGTGTAGTGTGCTGAATAAACATGGTTATGACTATACGCCAATGGCTTTATACCCTCAAGCAGATTTTACGATTTACGGCCCTGTAGCCTGCGTCTACGCATGATCAAGGTAAAAACCGGACCTGAAATCGCATAACCCAAAAACAACAAGAACAACATCGTTTGCGGTTGCGCCATAACAAAAGCGATGCCCAGCATGACAGCAATGGCTACAATAAAAGGCACTTTACCTTTTAGGTCGATATCTTTGAAACTGGAATAGCGGAAATTACTCACCATCAATAATCCGGTGCTGATAGTGAGGGCTATTGCAAAAAACTTGAAGATTTCAATATCGTAATTATATTCCAGACAAATCCAAATAAATCCGGCAAGAATGGCGGCTGCGGCAGGACTGGGGAGACCCTGAAAATAATTTTTATCGGCCGTTGCAAGCTGAGTATTAAAGCGGGCAAGCCTTAATGCGCCTCCAGCCATGTGTACAAATGCAGCAAACAGACCCAATTTGCCCAGACTGGAAAAAGCCCATAGATACATCACCAAGGCTGGTGCGGCACCAAATGAAACCATATCCGAAAGGCTGTCGTATTGAGCGCCAAATTCGCTTTGTGTGTGGGTCAACCTGGCTACCCGGCCATCCAGACCGTCCAGAATCATCGCTACAAAAATTGCTACAACAGCTGTTTCGTAACGCCCGCCCATCGCGGAAGTAATGGCATAGAAGCCGGAAAACAGAGCGCCTGTGGTAAATAAATTGGGTAATAAATAAATCCCACGACGACGATTTAAGCGTTTTTCTGGAACCATACTTCAATCAATCCTTATTTTCATAGTCAGTAAAAAAACATTGCGTAGAATTATACAATGAGCCTGCAAACTGCACCTAGCTTAATAAAAATTCAAGTTATTGTTTGGCTTAAGAGAGGGGGCTATTGATCAAATAATGACTCGTAAGCAAGTATTTTGTGGCGTTATTTGAAACAAAAAAGCCCATCATCAAGACGGGCTTTTTTAAGCAATAAACCAAGAAACAGTTATCAATAAAACAGATTGTTGAATCGAGTTATTGTTTCTTGATTTAAGTTTTAGTTTTTGGTTTTATCAACGATCTGGTTGGCCTTTATCCAAGGCATCATGCTGCGCAGTTTTGCACCAACAACCTCAATAGGATGTTCTGCATTCAAGCGACGCTTGGCAGTCATTTCTGGGTAGTTAGTCATGCCTTCCATGATGAATTGCTTGGCGTACTCACCGTTTCTGATGTTTTTCAACGCTTCACGCATTGCCCAGCGGCTTTCTTCGTTGATGACGCGTGGGCCCGTAACGTATTCGCCATACTCCGCATTGTTAGAGATGGAGTAGTTCATGTTGGCAATGCCGCCTTCGTACATCAGGTCAACAATCAGTTTTAATTCATGCAGACATTCAAAGTAAGCCATTTCCGGTGCATAACCGGCTTCAACCAGTGTTTCGAAGCCTGCTTTAACCAGTTCAACCGCACCACCGCATAATACGGCTTGTTCGCCGAACAAATCAGTTTCTGTTTCGTCGCGGAAAGTTGTTTCAATGATGCCTGAACGACCACCACCGATAGCAGATGCGTAAGACAGACAAATGTCTTTGGCCTTGCCTGAAGAATCCTGGTGAATGGCGATTAAGTCAGGAATGCCGCCGCCGCGTACAAATTCGGAACGAACTGTGTGACCCGGTGCTTTGGGTGCAATCATGATCACGTCTAAATCAGCGCGTGGCACAATTTGGTTATACAAAATTGCAAAACCGTGGGCGAATGCTAACGCAGCACCTTTTTTAATGTTAGGTTCAATTTCGGCTTTATAAAGTTGGGATTGGAATTCATCCGGGGTCAGGATCATGACTACATCCGCACCTGCAACGGCTTCAGGTACGTCTTTAACGATTAAGCCGGAGGCCTGTGCTTTAGCAACAGAAGGTGAACCGGCGCGCAAGCCAACGACAACCTCAACGCCAGAGTCTTTTAGGTTGTTAGCGTGTGCATGACCTTGTGAACCGTAACCTATGATGGCAACTTTTTTGGCTTTGATGATTGAAAGATCAGCGTCTTTGTCGTAATAAACTTGCATTGTTTTTCCTGTTTTCTCTGAGTTTAAAATATAAATTAAGTTATTTAGCAGAAGGGTTTTAGTGACTACAACTGCATTATAAATGCAGCCCTTGTTCGCCTCTTGAAATACCCGTAGGCCCTGATCGAACAACTTCGACAATAGTGTCAGGGTCGATAGCGGCGACAAAAGCATCCAGTTTACTGGAAGGTCCCGTCATTTCAACGACATATGTTGTTGGCGTAACATCAATAATTTTGCCGCGGAATATAGCCGCCATACTCCTGATTTCATCACGCGTCTGTTTGGTTGTTTTAATTTTAACCATCATCAGTTCACGTTCAATATGAACGGATTCGGCTAAATCGATCAGTTTAACAACATCAATCAGCTTGTTCAGCTGCTTGGTGATTTGTTCGATGATGTCTTCATTGCCGCGGGTGACCAGGGTCATTCTCGACAAACTAGGGTCTTCCGTAGGAGCTACGGTTAAGGACTCAATGTTGTAGCCGCGAGCAGAAAATAAGCCTGCTACTCGCGATAATGCGCCTGATTCATTTTCAATTAGAATAGAAATAATATGTCTCATTACGCCAGCTCCCTGTCTGTCGGTGTGCTTGGCGCTACTCTTAAGGTCATATCATGATGGCCTTTACCGGACTCAATCATCGGGTAAACGTTTTCAGTTCTGTCGGTCATAATATCCAAAAATACTGTACGGTCCTTCATGGCAAAGGCTTCTTCCAGAGCCGGTCTGACTTCCTCGGGTTTATCGATACGCATGCCGACATGCCCATAAGCTTCCGCTAGCTTTACAAATTCCGGAATAGTATCCATATACGAATGCGAGTAACGGCTTTCATAGGAGAATTCCTGCCACTGACGAACCATGCCCATATAGCGGTTATTCAGGTTAATGATTTTTATCGGTGTGTTGTATTGCAGAGCGGTCGATAATTCCTGAATACACATCTGGATGCTGGCTTCGCCGGTAACGCAGGCAACATCCGCTTCAGGGAATGCCAGTTTAACGCCGATCGCTGCGGGCAAGCCAAAACCCATCGTGCCCAAGCCACCCGAGTTAATCCACCGGCGCGGTTTGTCGAAATGGTAGTATTGGGCTGCATACATCTGATGCTGACCTACGTCTGAAGTGATATAGGCATCGCCTTTGGTTACTTCGTACAGTTGCTCGATCACATATTGCGGCTTAATCAACCGGCTTTCGCGATCATATTCCAGGCATTTGACGCCCCGCCATTTTTCAATTTGATTCCACCAGATTTCCAATGCTTTCTTGGACGGTTTCTTTTTGCTTTCCTTAATCAGTTCAAGCATCTGATCCAGTACCGGCTTAACCTCGCCAACTATAGGAATGTCTACCCTAACAGTCTTGGAGATGGAGGCTGGATCAACATCGATATGGATGATCTTGGCATACGGACAGAACTCATCCAGCTTACCGGTTACCCTGTCATCAAAACGCGCGCCGATGGCAATAATGACATCGCTCTCGTGCATAGCCATATTGGCTTCATAAGTGCCATGCATGCCCAACATGCCGACAAACTGCTTGTCTGTTGCAGGATAAGCACCCAATCCCATTAAGGTATTGGTAACCGGATAACCCAGTATTTGTGCGAATTCAGTCAGTTCTTTGCTGGCTTCGCCTAAAACCACGCCACCACCGGAATAAATTATCGGCTTTTGTGCAGTCAGTAATAAGTCGACTGCTTTTTTTATTTGTCCCTTATGTCCAGTAGCCGTTGGATTATAAGAACGTATAACGACATGCTTAGGGTATTTGTAAGGTACTTTAATGTTGGGATCGGTTATATCTTTAGGCACATCAACAACTACAGGTCCGGGACGTCCGGTTGTTGCTACATAGAATGCCTTTTTAATGGTTTCTGCCAGTTTTGTAACATCCTTGACCAGAAAGTTATGTTTCACGCAGGGGCGGGTAATGCCGACCATGTCAACTTCCTGGAAGGCATCGCTGCCAATTACCGGCGACGGCACCTGACCGGAAATGATAACCATTGGAATTGAATCCATATAAGCTGTGGCAATGCCGGTTACGGCATTGGTGGCGCCGGGGCCGGAAGTGACCAGGACCACACCGGGCTTGCCGGTTGCCCGGGCATAGCCGTCAGCGGCATGCGTGGCGCCCTGTTCATGTCGAACCAGGATATGTTTGACATCATCCTGCTGGAAAATAGCATCATATAAATGCAATACCGCCCCGCCAGGATAGCCAAAAATAAATTCTACTCCTTCGTCTTTAAGACTCTGAATTACGATTTGTGCGCCGTTTAGCTCCACGCTAATACCCTCAATATGACTCTCGAATTAAGCCGATTATATTCGTTTTTCTTGAAATTCAAGACCAAAATACTTGGTTTTAAAAAACGATTAGATAAACTGCTGCTAGTAGTTGTTTTTTCAGACAACATAATGTTAAGCATTTTACTAGGTTCTCGGTAAACTTGTACACGCATCTCTCATCCTTTTTAATTCTTGTCTAGCTGGTAACAATCAATTATCGTTATTAAAAATAACGCAGCTACAAAGGAATAATAAAAATGTCAGTAAAAAACGCTTTTTATGCCCAATCAGGCGGGGTCACTTCTGTAATCAATGCCAGCGCTTGTGGTGTTTTGCAAACAGCCAGGCAGCACCCCGACAAAATCGGTACGGTTTATGCCGGTTACAACGGCATTATCGGTGCATTAAAAGAGGAATTGATCGATACCAGTCTTGAGTCTGACGCCGCCATTGCTGCCTTAAGGCATACGCCATCCGGCGCATTCGGCTCCTGCCGTTACAAACTGAAAGGTCTGGAAGAAAATAAGGCTGAATATGCGCGTCTTATTGAAGTCTTTAAGGCGCATAATATCGGTTAC
>JBAZTN010000021.1:0-25696 GCA_041661895.1 Methylobacter sp.
ACAGCGACTTCTTGTTCAATGCTTGGGCTAAGGTGTCACCGCCTTCAATATCAGCTTTAATGCCTAACAGCAGCTTTTGCATGCTTGGATTTTCATGGCCTTTACCAACAATGTCGAATGATTGAACTAAGGGCACACCCGCGCTAAGCATGGTGGCTAACTGCCGGGAAAAAATCGCTATATCGCCAGGTGTGATTGCCTGGGTTTTTGGGCTGAACAGGGACTTAGGCTTCTTTTTGATTTTAGTAACGCGATACCCCTGCCGTCTTAACTCGGTTTTAGCAATAATCTCGTTTTTTGCAGTGATATTCCCCCCGGTTTTTTTTCCGGTTTTATCTTTTCCTTGCCAGGTGAAATCTAGTTGTTCTGTTTGGTCTGCCATTGTTATTCCTTGGTTACCCGGTCAATTTCTTCCAGGCTGGTGATGCCCAGGCGAATCTTGTTCAATCCTGAGGCACGTAAGTCATTAATGCCTTCAGACTTGGCTTGCTCTGCCAATTGCATGGCGTTGCAGCCTTCAAGAATAAGTGAGCGCATTTTTTCACTTAGCGTCATAACCTGATAAATGCCCACTCGGCCTTTATATCCATTCGTGCATTGATCGCAACCTACCGGGCTAAATATTTTGAGGGTACTTAACTCGTCATCTTTAAACCCTGCTGAAGTCAGTATGTTGTTGGGAAAGTCGGCAGGAGTTTTGCAGTGCTCGCACAAGCGCCGAGCCAGGCGCTGAGCCATAATCAAATTAACGGCAGAAACTATGTTGAAGGGTTCAATGCCCATCTGCATCAACCGGTTTAATGTTTGAGGCGCATCATTGGTATGTAAGGTTGATAATACCAAGTGACCTGTTTGTGCTGCTTTAACGGCAATTTCTGCAGTTTCTAAATCTCGGATTTCACCCACCATGATAATGTCGGGATCCTGTCGCAGGAAAGCGCGCAATGCAGACGCAAAGGTTAAACCGGCCTTAGGGTTCATGTTGACCTGGTTTATCCCTTCTACCGTGATTTCGACAGGATCTTCGGCAGTGGAAATGTTGCGTTCAATACTATTGAGTATGTTTAAACCGGTGTAAAGCGTAACGGTTTTGCCGCTACCTGTTGGGCCTGTAACCAGAACCATGCCGTAAGGCTTGTTAATGGACTCAAGAAAAAGTTTTTCTTGCTCAGGTTCAAAACCCAGTTTTTCAATACCCAGTTGGGCGTTGGTGGGGTCTAAAATACGCAGAACGACTTTTTCGCCAAACAGTGTCGGGCAGGTATTTACACGAAAATCAATGGCGCGGTGTTTGGATAAAGTCATTTTGATTCGACCATCCTGTGGAACCCGGCGTTCGGCAATATCCATCTTGGACATTACTTTGATTCTGGAGATGATTCTGTTGGCTATGTTGGCTGGTGGGCTGGCGACTTGGCAGAGTATGCCGTCTGCTCTGTATCGGATGCGGAAGTTTTTTTCATAAGGCTCCATGTGTATATCGGATACCCCCCGTTTTATGGCGTCCAACAGGATTTTGTTTACAAAACGAACAATGGGCGCATCGTCAATATCTGAATTGATGTCGGCTTTATTTGAGTCTTCATCTCCGCCGGTGATGTCCAGATTATCCAGATCTGCATCGAGAAGATCTGTCATTGATGTGTCGGCCGCCTCTAAGGATGTTTCAATTGCTTTGACGAGTTTGTCTTCTTCTACCAGGATGGTTTCTGGATTAAGTCGACTATGAAACTTGATGTCATCCAGCGCCTGAAAGTTGGTCGGATCAGATATGGCTAGAAAGAGTGTTTTACCACGGGTAAAAAGGGGAAGGGCGTGGTGTTTGCGGATAAGCTTTTCGCTGACCAGATTGATAGGGAGAGTGCAGCAGTCAATAGCATTCAGATCAAAAAAAGGTACGCCAAATTCAACTGAAGCTCTTGATGCAATAGCCTTGCTGTCTACAAGTTTGTTGGTAACAAGATAAGTGATAAAGGGAATTTTATTTTTTTGTGCTTCCTGAACATGAATTTGCGCATCACTTTCAGTGAGCAAGCCGCTCTGAATTAAGCAATTTGTTATACCATTAAATTGTATATCTGTTGGTGCGGTAGCCATTTGATGATTGCTTTGTCAGTTGTTTAGACAAATATAGATGAAAGAAGCGGTTTGTCCATGCCTATGGACTTAAATCGCAAAAAAATCAGAGACGCTTTAGGTGCGAATATTAAACCTGAAGTCGAGATCATAAATGTTGCCAACCAATTTTACAGCCACAGATTTCCAAAATCTGTGGCTGTAGTGTCGTTGCCTTGGTTTTATAAAGCCTGGATTTTAAGTTGCTGTTGTTCAAGATTGTTAAGCATTGAGCGTAAATCAGCCAGTTTGGCTTTTTCTTTTTCGATAACTTCTTGCGGGGCTTTATCGACAAAGGATGGGTTGCTTAATTTGCCTTCGACTCTGGGCAGGTCGTTTTTGATTTTTTGAATCTCTCTTTCCAGTCGTGCCAGTTCTGCTTCCTTGTCAATTAAGCCCGCCATCGGAATCAGGATTTTCATGTCGCCAACTAAAGCAATCGCTGATTCCGGTGTGCTGTCATCAGCGTTTAGCCAGGTTATTGATTCCAAGCGTCCCAGCTTTTGCAAATAAATCCGGTTGTTGGCCAAACTTTGTTGGTCGGCATCCGAGCCGTTTTGCAGTAATACCGGTAGCGGTTTGCCAGGGGCAATATTCATTTCGCCACGAATGCGGCGCACACCCAGAATAAAGTTCATCACCCAGTTGGTTTCGGCGATGGCGTTGCTGTCGATTTGCGCTTCATCGGCTACCGGATAAGGCTGCAGCATGATGGTCTCTGCCTCAATTCCGGCTAGAGGCGCGACGCGCTGCCAGATTTCTTCGGTGATAAACGGCATTAACGGATGCGCCAGACGTAAAATGGATTCGAGAACCGTCAGCAGGGTTTTGCGCGTGCCGCGTTGCAACGCCGCATCATCGGACTGCAAAGATATTTTTGCCAGTTCCAGGTACCAGTCGCAGTACTCATTCCAGGTAAACTCATAAATGGCCTGCGCCGCCAGATCGAAGCGGTAGTTGTCGATGGCGTTGCTGGTCACGGCCGTTACCTGATGCAGGCGGGAGGTAATCCAGCGATCCACCTGGCTGTATTGGCAAGGTGCGTCAGACAGGCCGTTATCCTGCCCTTCGGTGTTCATCAGCACGTAACGCGCAGCGTTCCAGAGTTTGTTGCAGAAATTGCGATAACCTTCGGTGCGGGCTAGGTCAAAGCGAATATCGCGGCCGGTAGACGCCAGGGAAGCAAAGGTAAAGCGCAACGCATCCGTTCCGTAAGACTGAATGCCGTCCGGGAAATGTTTGCGCGTATCCTGCTCGATTTTCTTTGCCAAATGCGGCTGCATCATGCCTGATGTGCGTTTTGCTACCAACGTATCCAGATCTATGCCGTCGATGATGTCAATCGGGTCGAGCACGTTGCCTTTGGATTTTGACATCTTTTGCCCTTCCGCATCACGCACCAGGCCGTGTATGTACACTTCCTTAAACGGCACTTCGCCCTGAAATTTCAGCCCCATCATGATCATCCGGGCAACCCAGAAAAAAATAATGTCAAAGCCGGTCACCAGTACACTGGTCGGGTAATGTTTGGCCAGTTCTTCGGTATTTTCCGGCCAGCCCAGCGTGGAAAAAGGCCATAAGGCGGAAGAAAACCAGGTGTCCAGCACATCTTCATCCTGTCTAAGCGCATAGTCAGCGGACAGCTTGTGTTTTTCCCGGATGTCCTGCTCAGAGTTGCCGACATAAATATTGCCCAGCTCATCATACCAGGCCGGGATGCGGTGACCCCACCAGATTTGCCGCGAGATGCACCAGTCCTGAATATTGCGCATCCATTCAAAATAAGTGTTCTTCCAGTTGTCGGGCACAAACTTGATGTCGCCGTTCTCAACGGCGGCAATCGCAGGTTCCGCAAGCGGCGAGACCTTGACATACCACTGGTCGGTCAACAGCGGTTCGATAACGCTGTTAGTACGGTCGCCGCGCGGCACCATCAATTTGTGGTCGGCGATTTTTTCCAGCAAACCTTGCGCATCGAGATCGGCAACCATCTGTTTGCGCGCCTCAAAGCGGTCAAGACCGCAGTATTTGGCTGGAATGAGTCCGTCTTCGTCTTCATCGTTGCTGCGTATCGTTGCGTCAACGGTAAACAGGTTAATCAAGCCGCCATGCGGTAAGTCCTGGATAACCGAAGTATGGCGATGGCGCGTCCAGACCTCGTAATCGTTAAAATCATGGGCGGGAGTGATCTTGACGCAGCCAGTGCCGAATTCAGGATCGACATATTCATCGGCAATAATCGGAATGCGGCGGCCTGTTAACGGCAGTTCCACGAATTCACCCAGCAGATATTTGTAGCGCTCGTCGTTCGGATGTATCGCTACCGCGGCATCGCCGAGCATGGTTTCAGGACGCGTTGTCGCAACGATCAAATGTCCTTGTCCATTCGACAGCGGATAACGCAGATGCCACATGGAGCCGTTTTCTTCTTCCGAGAGCACTTCCAGATCGGAAACGGCAGTATGCAAAACCGGATCCCAGTTGACCAAACGCTTGCCGCGATAAATCAGACCTTCTTCATAAAGCCGGATAAACACTTCCTGAACCGCATCGGACATGCCCTCGTCCATCGTGAAACGCTCCCTGTCCCAGTCCAGCGAAGAGCCCATGCGTCGCAGTTGGCGGGTAATAGTGCCGCCGGATTCTTCCTTCCATTCCCAGATTTTTTCGATGAATTTTTCACGGCCATAATCATGGCGGGTTTTGCCTTCCGCATTGCACAAGCGCTCCACGACCATTTGCGTGGCAATGCCCGCATGGTCAGTGCCAGGCTGCCATAAGGTGCTATAGCCTTTCATGCGGTGGTAGCGGGTGAGGGCATCCATGATGGTGTCCTGAAACGCATGGCCCATGTGCAAACTGCCGGTGACGTTGGGCGGCGGAATCATGATGCAATAGGATTCACCCTCTGGTTTGGCAGCGAAATAGCCTTTTTCTTCCCAGGTCTGATACCAACGTTGTTCAATCGAATGAGGGGCGTATGTTTTTTCCATGGATGCGTTATTATTTTCGTGAAAAATTATGTATTTTAACAGGATTAAGGTCGAGTTGTAGGTGCGAATAAATCCTGACGTTGCTGGCTTTCAGCTTCCGATAACTCAGGGCCGGGATTGAAATCGACACGTGGAAAATTTGATTTTCCCTGTTTTGCAATAGAAACGTGGTGCTTTAGCTTTTAAGTCTCATGTCATGCTTAATAATCGTCATGCCTGACTGCTGATACTGGCGATAACGGTTTCTGCCGGCTTCTTTGGTTGTTTCGCTATCATCCAGTATTTCAAGAATGCGCTCGGCCAGTTCGAAATCGTGCGGGCATTGCGAAGACAGGTTGATTAGCGTTTTTTGCCAGTTTTCAGGTGCATTCAGCGAGCCGATTAAAATGACTTTTTCAAAATTTGGCAGCTCACCCGTGTATACCTGATGGGGTATAAAACTGCCTGCTCTGAAGGTCCAGAGCAGGTTGTCTATGGTTTGGCTTTGTTCTTCGTCATCGGTCAGCACGTAACAAAAATGACCGCTACGATAAGCCTTTTCGATTAGCTTGCAGGCAAATAGATACCGCTCTTCTAGTGATTCTGACGGCAGTATATAAAAGCTGACTTCAGCCACTTATGCCTTCAAGGATTGAGCCCGGTTAATGAGATACTGGCTTAATAAAGGCACAGGACGGCCGGTCGCGCCTTTGGTCTGTCCGGTGCGCCAGGCAGTACCGGCAATGTCCAGATGCGCCCAGCGGAATTTTTCGGCAAAACGTGCCAGAAAACAGGCGGCAGTGATGGTACCTGCATCTTTGCCTCCCACATTGGCCATGTCGGCGAAATTGGACTTAAGTTGTTCCTGATAATCTTCCCATAGCGGCAGACGCCAGATACTATCGTTGGATGTTTCGCTGGCCGAAGTCAGATCATTGCACAGGGCGTCATCATTGCCGAGCAGGCCGCTGGCTACGCGGCCTAAAGCCACTAGGCAGGCACCGGTCAGGGTGGCTAGGTCTATCACCACGTCGGGATTAAAGCGTTCTGCATAGGTTAAGGCGTCGCAAAGCAGCAGGCGGCCTTCGGCGTCGGTGTTCAACACTTCAATGGTTTTTCCGGACATGCTGGTCAAAATATCGCCCGGCTTATTGGCGTCGCCGTCGGGCATATTTTCTGACGAAGGAATCAGGCCGATAATATTCAGCGGCAGCTGCATTTGCGCTACGGCCAGTAATGTACCCAGAACTGTTGCTCCACCGCACATGTCGTATTTCATTTCATCCATACCTGCGCCCGGTTTTAATGAAATGCCGCCCGCATCAAAGGTAAGGCCTTTGCCGATTAGAACGATGGGTTTACTGTCTTTTGCTCCGCCCTGATAGTCCAGAGTGATCAATTTGGCGGGTTGGCGACTGCCTCGTGATACGGAAAGCAGGGCTCCCATGCCCAGCGTTTCCATATCGGACTCTTCCAGTATGCTAACGGCTAAGCTGTCGTATTTATTGCCCAGTTCAATTGCTTGCCCGGCAAGAAAGGTTGGCGTGCAGATATTGCCCGGCAAATCGCCAAGCAGTTTGGTAAGGTTCATGCCCTCGGCGATAGCTTTTCCTTGTAATAATCCAGCTTGTGCGGCAGCAAGTTCATTTTCCGGGGCGAGAATGGAGATTTTTTCAAGCTTGCTTTCTGTTTCTTTATCCGATTTGTGTGCCGTGAATTGATACACTGCATCATTAAAAACTTCAATGATTTGTCGAGATTTCCATTGCCAGTCGCGGACGGTAACCTCGCACTCCGCCAGACTGCAGACGACGGATTTTATTTGCGGTTTTTTTAGGGTATTGATTGCGGCTAACAGTGCTTTTCTGAAGTTTTTGCCGGATAACGGCTCTTTTTTGCCCAGGCCGACCAGCAAAATGCGTTCAATTTGGCTGTCGGGGACGGCGTTTATTAATACTGTTTCGCCATTTTTTCCGCTCATGTCACCACGACTGACAATTTTGTTAATAAGCCCCTGAGTGCTGTTGTTGAGCGCGATGGCTGTAGGGCTGAGTTGCTGATCCTGGTAAACACCCACAATAATACAATCACATTGCAGTTTTTCTAATGGCGTGGTTTCTATAGAATAGTCCATAACTTAACTCGTTTATTTGCTGAATAGGGTGTTATCTTGTGCGGACTCGGGATGAGTCAGCCACAAGATGAGCTGTTTAATAGCGAATTATACAACACAAATATCGATTTTGATTGAGGAGACAAACTTGGAAGTAAATTGGCCAGAAGGCTATAAAGTGGGTGGACGTAAAAAGGTCACCGTCCTGGATAAAATGATTGCTCGGGATTTGTTGAAAACACTGGTGGCTGTTTTGTCGGTGATTGTAATTATTATCGTCAGTAGAAAGTTTATACGGATTCTTGATAAGGCTATTGAAGGGCAAGTTTCAAATGAAACCTTGCTTAATATTCTGGGCTTGAAAATTATTGTCGCTGGAGTTGCTTTTTTGCCTGCCGCCATATTTATGTCCGTATTGATGGTTTTAGGCAGGATGTACAGAGATCAGGAGATGTCAGCGGTTTCTTCGGCGGGAGGCGGAGCAGGAACAATTTATAGAGCCGTATTCCTGCTGGTTTTTCCATTAAGTGTGCTGGCCGCTGGTTTGTCTATGTATGCCGCACCATGGGCGGAATCCAGAACAACGCAGTTGATGCATCAGGACCAGGAATCTGCTGATCTTAGAGGTATCGGCGCAGGAAAATTTAGTGAGTATAGCCAGGGGGATCTGGTTTTTTATGTGGAGAAAATTGGCGACGATAAAAGGATGCAAGGCGTTTTTGTGCAAAACAGACAGCATGGGAATGTTGGTATTATTAATGCTGAAACGGGTCGGTTGGAAGATTTGCCAGACGGACGTTATATGGTTTTGAAGAATGGCGAACGCATACAAGGCCAGCCCGGCACCGTAAATTATGTGATTGAGCAGTTTGCGGAATACGCAGTGAGAATTGATACCAAAGAAACGGCGGTTAATTTTGGCCGGGAAGCAGTTGCATTTGATGCTTTGATGAGTTCTGACCAGATAATAGATATTGCTGAATTGCAGCGTCGATTTTCTATTCCTTTAGGCATTATGATGCTGGGCTTTATTGCAGTGCCTTTGGCGCAGCTTTCGCCACGCGGGGGCGTTTACGGTAATATGCTGATTGGCTTTTTAATCTATTTTAGCTACGGAAATCTTATCAGTGTCAGCCAGAGTTGGGTAATCAAGGAAACCATTCCTGCATGGCTGGGTATTTTTGGAGTGAATTTTCTATTGTTGTTGACAGGCGGGGTTTTATTGGCGCGATTGTATGGATGGCAGTGGCTTATGATGAAGGTCAGGGAAAAGGTGGCACGGTGAATGTATTAACAGGCTACGTGGTTAGAGAGATTTTAAAAGGCTCCTTTATTGCGCTTATATTATTGTTGACCTTATTTAATTTGTTCACTTTCACCGATGAGTTAAAGGATCTGGGTAAAGGGAATTATGGCTTAAAAGAGATTTTTTATTATTTGGCACTAACTTCACCAACTGTTTTTTATGAGCTGGTTCCAGCCTCGGCGTTATTGGGAAGTCTGTTTATATTGGGTGCCATGGGCAATAATCGCGAGCTTATTGCGATGCGGGCTGCGGGTTTATCTGTTTTTGGGATTATCAGATCGGTTATGCTGGCTGGTGCCATTTTAGTGCTCATATCGATACTTATTGGTGAATTTATCGCGCCAACTGCTGAGCGAACCGCGCGAACGCTCAAAGTCACGGCTCAGAGTGGGCAGGTTGTCATGAATGCCAAATATGGGCTTTGGTTGCGTGAAGGTAAGAGATTCATCAACGTAAGACAAGTCAAGGATGATGGAAGTCTGGCCGACATCAGTATTTATAAACTGGATGATCATCATCATTTACGACGAGCAATGCATGCTGATCAGGCGACCTTTATGGGTAATCAGCAATGGAAACTGGAGCGAATCAGTCGGTCCGATATTTCAACGGAGCAAATGGTTGCTAGTCAGCAAAGCGATCAGATATGGACGTCAGCAATAGAGCCGGATTTATTGAAAGTTGTAGTGGTAAGCGCGGACAATTTATCGCTCTATGATCTGGCCATGTATGTTGACTACTTAAAGGATAATCATCAAAAAGCGCATATTTTTGAGATGGCTTTCTGGGGGCGCGTGGTGAATCCTTTGGTTACTTTCGTTATGCTGCTGGTGTCTGCGCCATTCGTTATTGGCGTCAAGCGTGGCGTTAACGTCGGCGGCAGGATGATGATTGGCGTTATTATCGGGATGGGATTTAATATCATCGACAAAATTGTCGGGCATATTGGATTGATTTATGACCTTAATCCACCGTTAATTGCAGTGATTCCTAGTTTGACGGTTTTAGTGTTGGCGTTATTTGCGGTGAGCCGGGTGCAAGCGTGATTCAACATAGCGCTTGCGCGCTGAATATTTCTTAAAATCATTAGATTGAGCGTATAAAAGTGGCAGTTAGAAAATTTAACGAGAAACAGCCCAAAATCGGCAGGTCGGTTTATATTGATGACAGTGCCGTAGTGATTGGAGATGTCACCCTTGGTGATGATGTGTCAATATGGCCTACGACTGTGGTCAGAGGTGATGTTGAAAGTATTACGATTGGCGATGGGACCAATGTTCAGGATGGTTCAGTATTGCATGTGTCTCATTTTGGTAAGTTTACGGACAAAGGACATCCTTTAATCATAGGGAAAGGTGTGACTATCGGGCACAGGGCAGTCGTTCATGCCTGCACCGTAATGGATTATTGTCTGATCGGGATAGGCGCAATCATTATGGATGATGCTGTTCTTGAAGATTATGTGATGCTGGGGGCGGGTGCGCTGGTTCCGCCGGGAAAAACACTTGAAAGCGGCTATCTTTATGTAGGCTCGCCTGCCAGGCAGGCAAGACTATTAAAAGAATCTGAAAAAGAATTTTTGAAATATTCTTCTCAGCATTACATTCATTTGAAAAATGAGTATTTAAAAGCGTAAATCCTGCTGGTCGCCCATTTCAAAGTTGCCGCTCTGAATTCAATAGTTCAATAACCGGCCGGGTTTTTGGACGAACGCCACGCCAGATAAAAAAAGCTTCTGCTGCTTGTTCGACCAGCATCCCTAAGCCGTCTAAACTCTTTGCCGCATGATTTTCCTGTGCCCAGCGCACAAAAGCCGTCGGTTCATTGCCATAGGCGAGATCATAGCAGTTGCCATTTTCAGCCAGCAAACCAGCCGGCAGTGGCGGTAACTGGCCGCTCAAACTGGCTGATGTCGCGTTTAAAATCAAATCAAATTGTCGGTTTTTTAAAACATCAAAGCCGCAGCCGGTGACGGGAGCTTTGCTGTGAAATTCTGCGGCGAGATTGACTGCTTTATCCGCGGTACGGTTGGCAATGACTACGGCTTGCGGGAATTGATCAAGGATGGGGCCGATGATCCCCCGACTGGCGCCGCCGGCGCCCAGAATCAGGATTCTGGTTCCTGCCAAGGTAATGTTATGGTTGGCAATCAAGTCTGTTACCAGGCCTATGCCGTCGGTGTTATCGCCCAGTATGGAACCATCCGCCTGGAGCGCCAGGGTGTTGACAGCCTTGCTCAGCTGGGCGCGTTCCGTTTTATGGTCGGCATAGTTCCAGGCGAGCTCTTTTAGCGGTACGGTACAATTCAGACCCTTGCCGCCTTCAGTAAAAAACTTTTTAGCGGTCGCTGAGAATTGCTCGGCAGAAACATCTTGTGCGCTGTATTCAAGAGATTGTCCGGTTTGCTCGGCAAAAAGATGATGAATTCGTGGTGATTTGCTGTGTTTGATGGGATGGCCAAACACGGCGTATCGGTCTATTAAGGTCATGATTGTGCTTTTTTCTCCATCCATAATTCCCATGAAATTGTTGCCAGAACAATCACAATAGCGATGGCCAGTTCTATCCAGAGAAAGTGCGGCGTATAGACGGAAACAACTGCGGCAACACCCAGAAAAAGCCCAACTAGGCTAAAGCGCCAGCCTACTCGCAGGCCGTCAAGTATGGTTGAAAGCGATAAAATCAGCAGGATAATAAGACCGGCGTCTTTTTCGGCTATCCGTCCGGTCTGGTGGATTAAAAACACCCCGCCAACTACCAGTAACGATGTGGTCCAGTGTATGGACTGTTCGCGTAATATGATCTTGAAATCATCCGCACGATGTTTGGATTGCAGCCAGCCGATAATCATTGCAAACAGACAAAATACGAGAACCATAATAAGCCAGTAACCATAGCCGTCCGCGGGGGAAAAATCCATGATTCCGATGCCGACAAGAGACAGGATCAGTAGTAAAGCCAAAATGGCTTCTTCAATGTGAAATCTTCTTTTTTCGGTGATTAGGATGTCTTCTTGCATGAATCAGGCTCCGCTTCAGTTGGTAGATTAAATATTTTTATCAGTGTTAATCTTGCAGCCACTGGGCTACAGATTTGGCGTAATAGGTCAGGATTGCATCGCTGCCGGCACGTTTAAAAGCCAGCAGGGATTCCAGGACAACTTGTTTTTCATCCAGCCAGTCGTTCATTGATGCGGCTTTAAGCATGGCGTATTCGCCACTGACCTGATAGGCAAATGTTGGTACACCATATTGATCTTTTACCCGGCGGATGATGTCCAGATAGGGCATTCCGGGTTTGACCATCACCATGTCCGCGCCTTCCTGTAAATCCAGCTGTATTTCGCGCATTGCTTCATCGGAATTGGCCGGATCCATTTGATAACTGTATTTGTTGCTTTTGCCCAGGTTACCGGCAGAACCGACTGCATCCCTGAAAGGGCCGTAAAAACTGGAAGCGTATTTGGCAGAATAGGCGAGTATCAGCGTGTTGATATGATTTTCTGCCTCCAACGCCTGTCTTATCGCGCCGATACGACCATCCATCATGTCCGACGGCGCCACAATATCGGCGCCGGCTTCGGCATGGGACAGCGCCTGCCGGGTTAATACCTCTATTGTTTCGTCATTGATCACGTAGCCGTCCCGATTAACCAGGCCATCCTGTCCGTGTGAGGTAAAAGGGTCTAGCGCCACATCGGTAATAATGCCTAGTTCAGGGACAGCTTTTTTTAAAGCTCTTACACTACGCTGAATCAGTCCGTCAGGATTATAGGCTTCGGCTGCATTTTCTGATTTTTTATCTGCGGCAGTCACCGGAAACAGCGCAATCGCCGGAATGCCCAGGTTATAAAGCTTATGCGCTTCTTCAAGCAGCAAATCCAGGGAAAGTCTTTCTATGCCTGGCATGGATGAGATGGCTTCTCGTTGATTTGAGCCTTCAGTGACAAACATTGGATAAATCAGATCATCAACAGATAAGCGGTTTTCGCGCATTAAACGACGGGAAAAATCGTTATAACGCATTCTTCTCATACGTGTTTGAGGGAAATTGATGTTATTATATGCCATCTTATCCTTAGCTCTAAGGGTTTGGGGAATATCAAATTTTCTGCTCTAAGTCAGAGAAATTTAAGATTTAGGTATTATGCTATTTATTGTATCAGGGAAATTACCACACTGATATTTGATGATAAAAAGCATGCTCTGGTTTAATTTTAGAGGTTCTTATGAAAGCTAAAAAAGTTATAATACTCAATATATTGGCAGTTTTACTGGGTTTAATGCCTGTTACTAACGCAATTGCGGAAAATTTATTGCCTCCGCAACAAGCGATACAAAAAGCTTCAGTGCAATTGCAGGAAAAAATGCAGGATAAATCGTTTACCAAGGATTTTGCAAAGATTACAAAGTTCGTTAACGAAGTCATTTATCCACATACTGACTTCGACAGGATTTCTGCATTAGTACTCGGAAAGCTCTGGAAAACAGCGACTGCTGATGAGCGTGAGCGTTTTAAGCATGAATTCCAAACAATGTTGGTAAGAACCTATTCTCGCGCTTTCGTAGAGTTTAACGACTGGTCTGTACGTTTCCTGCCTATCGAAATGGGGGATGATGCGACAAAAGTTATTGTAAAAACAGAAGTTTTGCAGCCAGGCATCCAGCCTATTAGCGTAAACTACCGGATGGTGCAAAATAAGGGCGAATGGAAAGCTTACGATATTATGATTGAAGGCGTGAGTCTGGTTACCAACTACCGCACAACCTTTAGTCAGGAAGTTCAAACCAAAGGTTCATTGAACGCGGTTATTGAAGGACTGGTTAAGCGTAATGCTGAAGCACTAAAAGTTGCAGCAAGATCCTAATAAATAAGCAGCACCCTGTCATATCGTAAAGGCGACCCCGACCGGTCGCCTTTACTCGTTTATCCTCGCTTTCACAGCTAATGCTGTTTCCAGACGTACAGTGTATCTAACCCAATGAATTCCCAGAAAGATTCCATTTATGCCAGTTTCGTTGGCGATGTCGGCGCGTTTAAGTTTGACGAAAAATTAGCTCAAAACCGCTTGCAGCAAGTTGGTTTCAGTAGCGCCGAAGTCGGAGGCCAGTTTTTTAATTTCACCTCGATAATTGCCCTGAAGTGATTGATTTCCAACCCTTATATAATGCCCTGCTTGATGCCAAGGCCGATTCCTGGGCGGAAATGTTGCCGCAGCAGCTTGCAAGTGCTTTTGATCCGGCCAAGCACGGTAATTTAGCTCAGTGGCAGGCGCTGGTCGAGAGCGTGCCAGTATTGGCCACTTCGCAACGCGTGCTGGACGCCGATGCTGTGCAGATAGGCAGCTCGGATGATTTGGCCGCGACTGCTCCCGGCAGTCTTGCGGCATTCACGCCATCCATGGCGATCACTACAACGGCAAAAAAGCAGCTTGAAGACCAGTTAAAGGCATTGCATCCCTGGCGTAAAGGGCCTTTTGACTTGTTCGGTATTCATATAGATACTGAGTGGCGCTCGGACTGGAAATGGGATCGATTAAAAGACCATATCGCGCCGCTTAAGAACCGGCTGGTGTTGGATGTAGGTTGCGGCAACGGCTATCATTGCTGGCGCATGCTGGGTGCCGGAGCAAAAATGGTGGTCGGCATAGACCCCATGCTGCTCAACGTCATGCAATTCCAGCTGGTCAGGAAGCTGTACGGCGAGGCGCCGGTCTATGTATTGCCTTTGGGGATAGAGGATATGCCTTATGGCCTGAAAGCGTTTGATAGCGTATTTTCCATGGGCGTGCTTTATCATCGCCGTTCGCCTATCGATCATCTGATGGAATTAAGAGACTGCCTGCAACCCGGTGGCGAGCTGGTATTGGAGACTCTGGTTATCGATGGCGGCCTGGGTGAGGTGCTGTTGCCGGAAGACCGTTACGCCAGAATGCGCAACGTCTGGTTTCTGCCCAGTTGCGAAACCTTAATCGGTTGGTTGAAACGCTGCGGTTTTAAAAATATCCGTCTGGTCGATGTGACCACTACCAGCATCGAAGAACAGCGAAGCACAGAATGGATGCAGTTTCATTCCCTCAAGGATTTTCTCAATGCAGAAAATCCACAACTGACTTGCGAAGGTTTGCCGGCGCCAAAGCGCGCCATTATTGTTGCCAACTCAGCTTGAAAATATTCAATTCAGTGGCGTTGTAAATTGCTATTCAAGCCGCCACTTCTATAAACTAACATTATTTAACATTACCCGAGATTCAAATGACTGCCCCACATATTGGTTTTATTAGTTTGGGTTGCCCCAAAGCACTGGTTGATAGCGAAAGAATTTTAACCAAGCTTCGTTCAGAGGGTTACACCATTTCGCCGACTTACCAGGATGCTGATCTGGTGGTGGTTAATACCTGCGGTTTTATTGATGCGGCGGTAGAAGAGTCACTGGACAGCATCGGCGAGGCGCTGGCTCAAAACGGCAAGGTCATCGTAACGGGCTGCTTGGGTTCAAGGGAAGCCGAAATTAGGGAGCGTCATCCGCAAGTCCTGAAAGTGACCGGCGCGCACGCCCTAGAAGAAGTTGTGTCTGCTGTGCATGAGCATCTGCCGCCGCCGCATGATCCGTTCATCAGCCTGGTACCGCCGCAAGGCATCAAGCTGACGCCGCGGCATTATGCCTATTTAAAGATTTCCGAAGGCTGCAACCATCGCTGTACCTTCTGCATCATCCCATCCATGCGAGGCGATCTGGTCAGCAGGCCTGTCGATGACGTGATGCGGGAAGCCGAACGCCTGGCCAATGCCGGCGTAAAGGAATTGCTGGTGGTTTCTCAGGATACCAGCGCTTACGGCCTGGATTTAAAGTATCAAAGTTACGATTGGAAAGGCCGTTCGGTCAGAACCCGTTTTTATGAGTTAGCCGAGGCACTGGGCGACTTGGGCATCTGGGTCAGGATGCATTATGTTTACCCGTATCCGCATGTGGATGAGGTGATTCCGTTGATGGCCGAGGGCAAAATCCTGCCTTATCTGGACATACCCTTTCAGCACGCCAACAGCCGCATTCTTAAGTTGATGAAACGTCCGGCGGCCAGCGAGAATAATCTGGAACGCATTAAGGCATGGCGCGAAATCTGCCCCGATATTACCTTGCGCAGCACGTTTATCGTTGGTTTTCCGGGCGAAACCGAGCAGGAATTCGAACAGTTGCTGGACTTTATGAGCGAAGCGGAAATGGACAGGGTTGGCTGTTTTGCCTATTCGCCGGTCAAAGGTGCACTCGCCAATGAACTGCCCGACCAGATTCCTGAAGAGGTCAAACAGGAGCGTTTGGCGCGGTTTATGGCGCATCAGGCAGAAATCAGCGCGGCGCGTTTGCAGAAACGGGTAGGCCGAATCGAAACGGTGCTGGTCGATGAAGTGGTAGAAGAAGGCGCGGTGGCAAGAAGCAAAGCCGATGCGCCGGAAATCGACGGGCAGGTGTTTATCGATGGCGCGACGCATCTGAAAGTCGGCGACTTTGTCGATGTCGAGTTGGAAGAGGCGGATGAATATGATTTGTGGGGACGGTTGGTTTAAGGCCTGTTTACCGTGTTTCTCATGGTGAAAAACTAATACTCATATCTGAAAGGGCGACCCGGAGGGGCGCCCTTTATTCGACTTGGCAAATTGCCAAATTCTAATGAATGTTATAATATAACATTTGATTTTAGATAGCCGATCTTTGCAATGACCGCAGCCTCCGAAGCAAGCCACAACAATCCTCATTCTTCAGAACACGATCATAAAAAATGTGTCAGTGATGCGTTAGGCACTGCCGAGCAGTTATGCGTGGTGCGCGGCGTGCAATTAACACCCATACGCCATCAAGTGCTGGAACTGATCTGGGACAGCCACAAAGCCGTCAAAGCCTATGAGCTGCTGGATCGCATTAAACCCCTGCAAAATGC
Organism: Methylobacter sp.; assembly: GCA_041661895.1. GTDB lineage: Bacteria > Pseudomonadota > Gammaproteobacteria > Methylococcales > Methylomonadaceae > Methylobacter_A. The sequence goes on from JBAZTN010000021.1 coordinate 16,443, forward strand.
CGCAAAACCCGCGACGATTTACCGCGCACTAGATTTTTTAATTGAACAGGGCCTGATCCATCGGGTTGAAAGCCTCAATGCTTTTGTCGGTTGCAGTTGCTCGGGGCATCAGCATGAACAGTTATTGCTGATCTGCAATAACTGTCAGGAAGTGGAAGAGCGATCAGCCCCCGAAGTCATGCAGGCGCTATCGCTGGAAATCACACAGGCGGATTTCATTGTGCACAGCAAGGCCATCGAAATTCATGGCATATGCGCAAAATGCGCGCCGACCATGAGTAGCGAGCAAAGCTGATGCCGTTATTTTTGGAAAAAAGAAGGTTTCTCTGGTGTTACGTTATAACATTTCTAATTATTCGGGCTATACGTTTAAAACCAATGATTAATAAACTCGCCATTATTTTCTTATCAATAGTTGCGATAGGGGCTAATGCCTATGCGGAAGACGAAAGCGTCCAAAAACTGGATGATATAGTTGTCACCGGTACGGGGATCAAGCACGCCAGCGCAAAATTAGCCGATCCGGTAACGGTGTTGACGGGCGACGAGTTGCGCATGAAAATGGGAACGACCATCGGCGATACCCTGAAAAATGAGCTTGGCATAACCAACCAGTCGTTCGGTTCCGGGGTTGGCACGCCGGTCATACGCGGGCAAGCCGGGCCCCGGGTGCGGGTCATGCAGAACAGTCTGGGCAACAATGACGTCTCGTCATTAAGCCCGGATCACGCCAACGGTGTAGAGCCGATTCTGGCCGAACGGATTGAAGTGCTGCGCGGGCCATCGACGCTGCTGTATGGAAGCGGCGCCATCGGTGGCGTGGTTAACGTGATCGACAACCGGATTCCAGAGCAGGTCCCCGACAAGTTGCTCGGCGGCGCCGGTGAGCAACGCTATGATTCGGCAACCAATGAGACTTCCAGCGCGCTCAAGCTGGAAGGCGGCAAAAGCGGCGTGGCCTATCATGTCGATGGCTTTTATCGCGACCAGGGCAATACCCATATCGGCGGCTCTGCGATAGATGAAGATGCTGCTCATGTTGCCGATCCCAGCCTGAACATTGTGAATAATTCCAACGGCCTTATCGATAATTCACAGGCGCGGTCACGCGGCGGCTCTGTTGGCGTCTCGAAAATTGGCGAGGCGGGGCTGGTCGGCGTTTCGATCAACAGTCTGGAAAAAAACTACGGCATACCGCCTGATGGTAGCGGCAGTCCGCCGGTGAGAGTTGATCTGGACCAAACCAAATACGACTTCAAGGGGCAACTGAATAAGCCTTTCGCACTGGCGGAAGAATTGCGCATGAAATTCGGCTATACCGACTACCAGCACGTCGAGATGGACAACGGCATACCCGCCACCACATTCCTCAATAAAGCCTACGAAAGCCGGCTGGAGCTTGAACATAAGCCCATCGGTATATTAAACGGGGTGCTGGGCTTCCAATCAGTCAACAGCCAATTCTCAGCGATCGGAGCAGAAGCGCTGGTGCCACGTACCGACCTTGATTCCTATGGCTTGTTTGATGTCGAATCGTTCAAAATAGGCGCTGTCACTTATGAGCTGGGCGCGCGCGGCGAATGGCAAACCATCGCGCCGGAAAACGGTAGCAGACTGACTTATAAACCGATCAGCGGCTCGGCCTCGGCGTTGTGGGACATCACCGACCAGCATCAGGTCAGCCTGGCTTTCACCCACTCACAGCGCGCCCCGCAGATACAGGAATTGTTTTCCAATGGTGTTCATGAAGCCACGCACAGCTATGAATTGGGCAATGCCAACCTCAGTAAAGAACTGTCCAATAATCTGGATCTGGGCTACCGGTACAATACGGACTGGATGACGGCGGAGTTAAATCTTTTTCACAATTGGGTCAGCGACTACATTTTTCAGCAACGCACCGGCTCGGTGTTTAACGAAGACTCTGAGGAATTTGAGAATGTTTGTACCGGAACCTGCGTTCCCGTATTGGCAACCCAACAGGCCGGCGCCACCTTCAAAGGCTTTGAAGCCCAAACCGTGTTCTCATTGATGCAAAACCGGTATGGCGCGGTCGATCTGACCTTATTCGGCGACTACACCCGAGGCACGTTTGAACAGGGCAGTGACGTCCCCCGCATGCCGCCGCTACGTTACGGCTTGCAACTGAGTTACGAAAAAAATGACTGGTCAACCAACGCGCGGTTGACCCGGGGCGAAGCGCAGAATCATGCAGGCGAACATGACTCAAACACACCCGGTTATCTGTTGCTGAACCTGGACGCGCAATACCGCTTGGCGAGCTTCGGCGATTCGGAAATGCTGTTGTTTGCAAAAGGCAAGAACATGCTTAACGAAAATATCCGCAACTCGACTTCCTATATGCGTAATTTTGCTCCGGAACCGGGACGCAGCGCTGAGATTGGCATACGAGTCAGTTATTAAAATTATTGAAAATAAGTGAGAGGATAGTTGGTAGCAGACAGTTAGGGTGATTGGTACTAATATTTAAAAAATTAGTACCAATCTGCAATTAGACTGCTATACTAATTTTTTATTAATTAGTAATTAAGGCGTCCGCCATGAAATTGCCGATTTCCCCTCCTCCTTACGATACTCTTTTTGAAAAAGCCTACAGCGATAAATTCATCGGTTTTTTCGACTCAAGCTTTGGGCCTACCGATGCGGAAGGTCGTTATCTACACTGGGATAAATTACGGCATTTACAACCGCCAGAAGGCTGGACCTCGGAATACTATTGGCTGGCATTAAAACTCGCTCGGAAACAGCTTTATAAAAAACTGCCTTTCACCAGCAAATCAGGCGCGGAATTTCAGTTTTGCATGACCGATGGTATTTATAGAGATTTGCACTGGATCGATCAAAATGCTGCTGGTCGTATCGGCATGGACAAACCGGTTACCAACCCGCATACCCGTGACACCTATCTTGTCGGTTCACTGATTGAGGAAGCTATCAGTTCCAGTCAATTGGAAGGCGCTTCAACGACCAGAAATGTTGCGAAAGAGATGCTCAGGCAAGGCAGAAAGCCTAAAGATCACAGCGAACAAATGATCTTTAATAACTATCAGGCAATGCAGTTCATTCGGGAGTATAAAGAGGAGCAATTAACACCAGCAATGATTTTGCAGTTACATCGTCTGTTAACAGAGGCAACGCTGGACGATGCAAACAAGGCGGGACAATACCGAGATACAAGCGACGATATTCATGTAGTCGATTCAACGGCATCCGTTTTGCTGCACACGCCACCAGAAGCATCGGAATTGCCGAATAGAATCGAACGCCTATGCCAATTTGCCAATGATTTGGACGGTAAAGAGTTTATCCATCCGGTAATCAGGGCGATTATTCTGCATTTTATGATCGGTTACGATCATCCGTTCGTCGACGGTAATGGCCGAACTGCAAGGGCGTTATTCTATTGGTCGATGGCGAAGCAGCAATACTGGCTGATGGAGTTTATTTCCATTTCTCGAATCATTAAACAAGCCCCAGTACAATACGGAAAGGCCTATTTGTACACCGAAACCGATGACAACGATTTGACCTATTTCATTATTCATCAGCTGGAAGTGATCAAGAAGGCGATCAATGCGTTACATGAGCATCTTGAAAAAAAAGCGGAGGAATTGCACACTATTGAAAAACGACTTGACGGCTCGGTGCTGCAAGGGCAATTAAATCACCGCCAGTTATCGATCCTGCGCCATGCGCTGGATCATCCCAATGCCATTTATAGTATTCAGGAACATCAGACAGCGCATAAGATCAGTTATCAAACGGCTCGGACTGATTTGCTAAAGTTGGCCGATCAATTCAAAATTCTCAGTAAACGTAAATATGGAGGTTCGTTTGTTTTTGTTGCGCCACCCGATCTCGGACAAAAGTTGATCGATGTTGAGAAAATTTACCAAAATGGCGGATTGAAGTAGTTCATAGGATGGGCTGAAGCATGAAGCCCATCAATCGCGACCCTGACTTTTATTACCCGATTGTTTTTTTCTGCTGCATACTTTTGTGATAGAAAGAAACCCCAAGTTTTTCCTGCTTGGCGTGATACATAGCGGTATCGGCAAGATGAACCAGGGCATCGGCATTATTGGCATTCTGGGGATAAACAGCAATTCCGATACTGGCGCCCAGAGTAAATTCCATTTCCTCAACAATATAAGGTTCCCGTAATATTTTCAGGATTTTTTCAGCAACCGGTGCCGCTCCCTGAGTATCGGTTTCCGGTAGTACTAGAGCGAATTCATCCCCGCCAAGGCGGACGGCTATATCGGAGTTACGCAGAGTGGAGGAAATTCTTCTGGCTGTTTCTTTGAGCACTTCGTCACCAACAGCGTGCCCCATACTGTCGTTGACAAACTTGAAGCGATCCAGATCCAGGTAAAAAAGTGAAACTGAGAGTTTAGTGCGGTGCGCCATATTGATGGCCTGTTGAAGCTGCTCGGCAAATAACCGGCGATTAGCCAGTCCGGTTAACTCATCGTAATTAGATAGCCAGATTAAGCGATCATCAGTTTGTTTGCGTACAGTGATGTCATGCACAATACCATCAACGCCTATACAGTTGCCGTATTCATCATAAACAGGGGTATCTGTCACTTCAAGCCAATGAATTTTTCTCTGTGCATTGTATATTTCTAACCGGAACGGTGAGTTGGGCGTGTCTTGGATACACCGTTTGGGGTACTCATCAATTTTAAGGTTTACCGGGTTATCAGTAAGATGCTCATGGTAATGATTCATAAACTCTTCCACGGTGTATCCAAGTATGTTAGTCATTGAAGGGCTAACGTAGGTGAATATGCCTTCGCAATCGCGCTGATAAAAAAAGTATTCATTACGCAAATTCTCAACCAGACTACGGAATTTATGTTCGCTGGAATTCAGCTCAGCAGTGCGTTTCAAGACCAGATGCTCAAGGTCGCTTTTCAATGTTTGCAGGATTTTGTTGGTGGTCTGAACTTCGGTTTTTGACAGTTTGATTTTCCTGTTTTGTCTGCGAACTCGGGCAATCCATAGTAGTAATAAGACCAATACGATTATGAAACCCGCTACAATTTTCCAAATCAGTCTATGGTCTGTTGAGTGTTTAATACTGGGAACCCATTTAGCGTGGATATTCTGCATTTCTTCTTCGCTTAATGTGTCCAGCGCCTTTTGTAAAATGGTTGCCAGAGTCGGCCAGTCATTACGTACAGCAATGCTTTCATTAAGGTTTTCATTGACGCTATTGCTATCATAGAAGGCTGCAATTTTCAGATCAGTCAGAAGATATTTTGTTTGCAGATAATTGGCTGTGGCCATAAAAGTAATGGCAGCATCGGCCTTTTCTGTGCTGACCGCCTTTAGCCCGTTCAGCATAGAGCCTACAAAATAGGGAGTGATTGAAGGAAATTCTTTAATAACCTGGCCGGTATATTGGTAATCCTTAACCATCGTTACTGTTTTTCCTACAAGGTCGGTGCGATTTTTGATCGTGACGTTATCCCTTTTAGTCATGATAACCAATGATTTTCTCAGGTAGGGTTTTGTGAAGTTAAACCAATGCCTGCGATCCGGTCGATTGACCATCGTAGCGACTACATCAACTTTATGTGCAGCAGCTGCTTCATATAATTTGTTCCAGGTAGTATTGGGATAAGTTTCAAATTTAATGCCTAACCGTTTGCTCAGGGTGTTCATGATTTCGACGGCAATACCTTCAGGTTGTCCCGCATCATTGAGGAAACTATAGGGCGGTAACGAGCCGTCAAAAGCAATCCGGATCTTTTTATGATTCGCTAACCATGCCCGTTCTTTAGCGGTCAACTGCACTACAGGATCAGGTTTTTTCCTGGTCGAAACTATGTCATCAAAGCCATCTGCTGCTGCAACATTTAATAAAAAAATCGAAAAAAATAATGAAATTAAATAACGCATTGCTTGGGATAGGTTAGTTTTCAATATGGGATATAGGACAGAGTCACGCATTTTATGGTCTTCTCGGTCTCGATTTAATACGCTCATTGAATTCCCCGGATGCAGGTATCGCCAATTCTAGTTTAGTCTATTTCCGGACCATTTGTGTTAGGGCGTAAAAAAGAGTCAAGGAGCCAGTATCAGGCCTTAATGCTTGACAGTTCAAGGTAATCTTATAAAATACTCAGATCAACTGCGGAGCGGTAGTTCAGTTGGTTAGAATACCGGCCTGTCACGCCGGTGGTCGCGGGTTCGAGCCCCGTCCGCTCCGCCATCCCTAGGCAGGATTTTCACTGCCGATAAAAAAACAATCCACTGCAAACTGCTGTTGGGTTTTTTCCATCAAAGCTTTGATGCCGAACTGTTCAGTGGCATTATGGCCGCCGGCAAACATGTGTATGCCTGCCTCCTGACTCTCATGCCAGTCATGTTCACTTATTTCACCGGTAATATAGGCATCCAGCTGTTGTTTCTCGGCCAAGCGCCATTCGCTGTTTGCTCCGCCGGTAATTATGCCGACTGATCTAATCAATGCCTTGTTATCCGGCGTTGCCAGAATGACTTTGTGATTTAGCACAGCTTGCAGTTTTTGTTGCAGCTCGGATGGAGTTAGCGGCTGTTCAAGCATGCCTTTAATGCCTGTTGCCGAGCCTTTGTAGTCGCCGAAGGGCTGTTGTTGCCTACAACCAATCAGCTGGCCTAGAGTCGCTGCATTGCCGATTTCTGGTTGCCCGTCCAGCGGCAGGTGATAGCCGAACAGGTTGATGTCGTTTTTTACCAGCGGGAAAACCCGTTTGGCAAAGGCGCCGGTCAATGGCTTGGTGCCATGAAACGTCCAGAACAGGCCGTGGTGAACAACCAGGGCATCGGCCTTGTTTCCGATAGCCTGAATGATGGAATCGCGGGTTGAGGAAACGGCAAAGGCGATACGGTTGATTTGTTCAGTCCCTTCTATTTGCAGACCATTAGGGCAATAGTCGGCGTATGTTTCGGGGTGAAGTAGGATCTGGTAATAGTCGTTCAGTTGTTGGCGGGTGATCATATTGCTAGCGCCTCAAATTCTCGCCAGAGCGTTTTAAAGGTTTCGGTCAGGCATTGGTCATCCGCCGCGATGCGCCCTGATATTTCAGCGACGCTAAACCAGTCGCCTTCGTCAATTTCGTCGGGTGCCAGATTGAACGGGCCGTTATGAATACAGCGGTAGACCTGAATAAATTCCATGCCGATAGCTGCTGTGGCGGGTAATTTGAATAACGGTTCAAGCGTGTGGGCACTAATGCCCAGCTCTTCTTCAATTTCCCTGAAGGCGCTGATGTCGTAGTCTTCACCTGCATCAACGTGGCCTGCCGCCGAGGTGTCCCAAAGGCCGCCATTCAGGTCTTTTTTCATGGAGCGCTTTTGCAGGAATAATTGCCCTTGCTCGTTAAAAACCAAAATGTGTACTGCGCGATGCCTAAGGCCTGTCGAGTGGATGATATGGCGTGCGCGGGTGTCGATGACACAGTCGTTTTCATCAACGACGGAGAGTAGTTCGGTATTCATGTGCAAAGTCAAGTCGTAGCGGGAAGCATAAAACTTCGTGGCAAATAGCAGAAAAGCCAATTTTAGACTTTTATGAGGGGTACGCAAGTTGCGTTTGGGTACTGCGGATAGGCTAAGAAATGCTCACATCCTGAGATGTGAGCATATTTGAATTGCTTTTATCTAACACTGCCGGCTTCTGTTGCCGCGGGCACTTCAATTAACCGGCCTGATTTAACGTCATAGATATAACCGTAAACAGGAATGTCGGAAGGAACCAGAGGATGGTTCTTAATGCGAATTACATCTTCCAGCACGCTTTCTTCTTGATCTTTAATGGTAAGCCAGTTTATATGTTTAGCTTCGTGTGAACCCGGCCCAGCACCGGTGTCATACCACAGGCCTTTTTCGTCCAGGGATGCCGTTGTTAAGCTGCTGCCTAACAAGTCACGCATGATCTCATCGTTAAATAGTTCCATGCCGCAATTGGTATGATGAATGACAAACCATTCGCGTGTTCCCAATAACTTATAGGAGATGACCAAAGAACGGATGGCATCGTCACTGGCGCGACCACCAGCATTACGAATGACATGGGCGTCACCTTCGGATAAACCTGCATATTTAGCGGGGTCTAAACGGGCATCCATACAGGTTAAGATGGCAAAATGTCTTCCGGGAGGCAGAGGTAAATCACCTTTGTCACCGAAATCATTCACATAATCTCTGTTTGCTGCTAAAACTTCATTAAGAATTTTGCTCATAAATACCTCTTATTATAATTGTTTGGCCATAAAAAACCGCTTGGCTCTGATCTCTAAGGGATGAAAAGAACCAAGCGGTAATCACACTATCTCCAATTCGAAGTCTACTCCAATAAAGCAGGGTTTCAAATAGCGATATAGGTTATACAATATAAACTTAAAGTTTATAAAAGAGAGAATATGGCTAAATTAAATAACATGCAGGTATTTTGCCGCATTGTTGAGTTGGGCACTTTTGCGGCGGTTGCTCGCGAAATGAATATCTCGCCAATGATGATCAGCAAATACATGGCCCAACTGGAAGAGTCTCTGGGGGTTACCTTATTAAACAGGACAACCCGGCAACTGAGCATGACGGAAGCGGGGAAAATTTATTATTACCGCAGCAAACAGCTGCTGGATGATTTCTCGGAGCTGGAGGAATATACCTCGCAGCTGGGACGGCAGGTAAAAGGCACCTTAAAAATCAGCGCACCCATCGATTTTGGCGGGCTTTATATGGTGCCTGCCATTGACGCTTATCAACGCAAGTATCCAGACGTCAAAATTCTGATGACACTGCACAACAGTCAGGTTAACTTAAGCGAAGGCAGTTTTGATTTGTCTATATTGGTGACGGATAGCCTTGATTTGGGTGTGGTTGCCAGAAAAATTGCCCAAACCCGATTGTGCACCTATGCATCTCCCGGCTATATCGCCGAATACGGTGAGCCGCAGACCATTGCTGAGTTAAGTTTGCATCGTTGTCTGCATTATATGGATACCCCGCATAAAGATTATTGGGTGTTTAACGCAGGTAGTGAGGAGGTTAAAATCAAGGTGAACTGGCACTTCGCCTCAAACAATGGCAGGGCTCTGTGTCAGGCGGCCGCTTTGGGCATGGGCATAACCCAGGCGCCTGAATTATCGGTGATGAATTATTTGGAGCAGGGAAAGTTGATAGAAATTTTGTCGGAATTTCGCATTCCATCGCTGGCCATATATGCCACTTATTTGCAA
>JBAZTN010000022.1:0-25576 GCA_041661895.1 Methylobacter sp.
CGAGACAAATGTACTGGAGGCTAAAGATGAATAAGCAAACACGACAACTCGCGGTAGTTATAACCGGGCAAGACACCACCGATGGCGCCGCTGTCAAACTGAAACGTGTCGTCAGTCAGCAGCAAAAAAACGCCTTTGATCCTTTTATCTTATTGGATGAGTTTGGGTCGGATGAGGCGGCGGACTATATCGGCGGTTTTCCCGATCATCCCCATCGCGGTTTTGAAACCGTGACTTATATGCTGAAAGGCGCGATGTTGCACCGCGATCATATGGGTAATGAAGGGCATCTGCGTGCCGGCGATGTGCAATGGATGACGGCCGCGCATGGCATCATTCATTCGGAAATGCCGGAACAGGAAAACGGCTTGTTACACGGCTTTCAGTTATGGATTAACCTGCCTGCCAAAGAAAAAATGAAACCGCCGCACTATCAGGAGTTTGCTGCCGCGAAAATCCCTCACGTTGCATTGGCGGACGGCGGTTACATCAAGGTCATCGCAGGCGAATATGTGACCGAAACACAAAAAATATCCGGCCCGGTGACAGGGGTGACGACACAGCCGTTATATTTCGATGTCTCGTTAAGCCCCAGGCAACAGTTGGATATACCGATATCCTTAGAACATACGGTTTTAGTCTATGTTTATAAAGGTGAGTTGGCTATCGGCGGCGAATCGGACAAGATTTTAAAGGCCGGACAACTGGGACAGTTAATTAACGGCGATAACATACAACTGGCAACACAGGATCAGTCGGCGCAATTTCTGGTGTTAGCCGCACTGCCGTTGAAAGAGCCGGTTGTGCAATCTGGGCCGTTTGTGATGAACAGCATCGAAGAAATTGAACAGGCGTTTCGCGATTACCGTAACGGCGTATTGACGCAGTAAATCAGTTTTTATTCAGCCAGACAAAGGAGACAAACATGCAGCAGAAACCGGCAACAACCCGTGTAAAAATCCACGATATTATCGAGGCTCGTTGGAGCCCTAGGGCTTTTGATCCTGACAAGCCGGTGAGTCAGGATGATTTGTTGGCGCTGCTGGAAGCCGCGCATTGGGCTCCGTCTTGTTTTAATGACCAGCCGTGGCGTTTTGTGGTGTGCGATAAAACTACTGATGAAGCCGGCTGGCGCAATGCGTTTTCAGTCCTGGCTGAAAAGAACCAACGATGGGCCAAGAACGCTCCGGTGTTGATGCTTGCCGTTGCAATGGAAAATTTCAATCATAACGGCCAGCCTAACCGCTGGGCGATGTACGACACCGGCGCTGCCAGTGTCAGCCTGTGCTTGCAGGCCACCGCGTTGGGAATGTGCGTACATCAAATGGGCGGCTTTGATGCTGAGCAAGCCCGGGAAGTTTTTAATCTTCCGGGCGAGTGCAGGCCGATGGCGATGATGGCCGTCGGCTATCAGGCCGAGGCGGATATGCTTGATGATGATTTTAAGGAAATCGAGTTAGCCGCTCGCTCCCGCGCAGCACTGAATGATCGGTTTTATGCTGGGAAATGGGGCAGGGGAATTGAATGATCTGTTGGTGACTCCATGCTGAATAGACAGTATCTATGGTTCTAAATCACAAGGCATAATCCAATAATGTAATCCCAACCCAAACAAAGCCAATCGTTGTAATGACAAAGCTAATAGCTGAATAGGCTTTCCAAATGGTTTTCTCCCAAAAATCCGGATCGAATGCGGCAACAACGAATACACAAGGATTGGCAATCCCACCGATCACAACTAACCAGCAGGCCGTTACGGACAACGGCACTTTGACGGCATAAAAACCCAGGCAAAACAAAGCCATTAAGGCAAAATCGATATGCGCCCTAATCAGGGTTTTATAGTCTGTCAGGAATTCTCCATCAATCCCCTTAATGGGGAACCATCTTGCAAAGGTCATAAGCCATGCCGATGCCAAAAGAGCAAAAACCATAATCACAGCACCAATTAATAATATTTCCATCGTATTTTCCAATTTCTTATTAATTATAAAAAATATACAGACCGGTCTGTATATTGACAGCGCAGTATACCGACCGGTATAGTAACAATCAATCTGTTTTCTGTTGCTCTCGCCCATGTCTTTAACTCTGCAAGAAAAAATTCTACAAGCCGCATCAGATCTGTTTTATAGCCAGGGCATCAGGGCGACCGGCGTTGATGCCATTGTCAAAGCGGCAAATACCACCAAAATGAGCCTTTATAAGTATTTCCCTTCCAAGGACGATTTGGTGGTTGCTTTCCTGTGCAAGCGGGATGAGGATTTTCGGACCTGGTTTGTTGGCCAGGTTGACGGCAAGGCGGACACACCCAAGGCTAAGTTACTGGCGATTTTTGATGTGATTGGCGAATGGATGGCTATTCCCGAATTTCGTGGTTGCGCCTTTATCAATGCGGCCGCTGAATTCCCGCTTGAGGGCAATCCTGTACATCAGGTGTCCGCCGAATTTTATGACCATTTCCGAAGCTACATTGCCGACCTGGCCGGACAATACGGTTCTAAATCCCCTGAAAGTTTGGCGTTGCAATTAAGCTTGCTGATTGAAGGCGCCATTGTTTCAGAACAAATGAAGCGTCACTCAGGGGCAGCCGAACAGGCCAGGCGGGCGGCCATCATTCTTATCGAGGGAAGCCTGCGGTAAGCATTCCCGAAAACATGTTACGCAAATATTAATTCCCGGGAGGAACAGATGAGTGAATTTTTCCATGAAGGTAGTCGGCAACTGCAAGATCGTTTCGAGACGCGGCCCATGGCCGACCGTCTTGTCGATACGATTGTCAGTGATCAGATCAGTCCTGAAGACAAGGCGTTTATCGAGGAACAGAATATGTTTTTCTTCGCCACCGTTGATCGGGAAGGGCGACCTAATTGTTCCTACAAAGGCGGCAGCGTCGGTCTGGTCAATGTCATCGATGAACACACCCTGGCTTTTCCGCTCTACGACGGCAGCGGCATGTACCTGTCGGCCGGCAATGTATTGGTTAACCCGAATGTCGGCCTGTTGTTCGTTGATTTTCAGCGACAAGCCCGTCTTTGCTTAAACGGCAGCGCTTTTATACAGGAAAACGATCCTTTGCTGAGTCACTGGCCAGAGGCGGAAATGGTGTTGCGGGTAAAACTGCGGGAAATGTTCCCCAACTGTCCGCGCTATATTCATAAAATGTCGCTGGTCGAAGAGTCGGCATTCGTTCCCAAAAGACATTGCGAAACGCCGGTGCCAGCCTGGAAACGGCTGGAAGCCGTCGCGGACGTATTGCCGCCCCGCGATGCACACTTGGCTGGTCAAGATCAAGATGCAGCGGCGGCGTTAAATCGTAAATAGTGTGAATCGGCATCTTTTTTGCCGATTCACACCAAAATAACAATTAACCTAATCAAGCCCGTACCAACTTTTTTATAAAATGGCAGACCAGAAAATTTATCTAAATGTACCTTTTGCCCAAAAGGATGAGGCAAAAGCGCTCGGTGCCCGGTGGGATGCAGTCAAAAAGAAATGGCATGTCCCAGCTGATAAGGACATTACGCTTTTTGCCAAATGGCAGGCCGAATCCGGTGCTGTAAAATCACCAGTATTGAAGGCTTCATCTTCAAAAATCGGCTCGCCATCCAAAAAGACCTCTGCTGGCGTCAAAACCCATGCATCTGTTAAAGATTTTGTTGCCTATAACGGCGATGTGCCGCCATGGGATTGAGCAGAGAAGAAAGACCGAGAGCAGGGGGCTTTCATTGTGACTTGTTGTGAATGTTTATTATGAAATGGAAAATCAGTGGGCGGCAGGCAATAAAAAAAGCCAAGGAGTCTGTAGGATTCAACAGTGCAAAAATGTTGCAATGGTTTTATTAAAATACTGAAACAAAAACAAACTTTTTTGAATTTTAAACTTTTCAGGTGAGTTGGTTGGTTTCATTAATTCGACAGACTCCTGGGCCTGAAATTGATTCGAAACATTGATGAAATGCTATAAAAAATTTCAGCAGGTGGGCTTCAGGCAAGTACTAATGAATGCCGAAAAACGCATTCATCAAAAAACGTTACATAAGCGGTAAAATTTGATCGAGAATCTTTCCGTTTGTTACCAGAATTTGTTTTGGAAAGATTCCTTCCTTGCCTCGAAAGTCTGTAATTGTAGCGCCGGCTTCACGTGCAATTACAACCCCAGCGGCAACGTCATACAGGTTTAATTCCTGTTCCCAAAAGGCATCGACTTGCCCATCTGCAACTAAACATATATCCATAGCCGCAGAACCGAAACGGCGCTGTCCTGTCGTTATCTCGGCGATTCTACAGAATCGTTGGAGATTGTTTTCTTTTAAGTAGGAGCGAAGACAGGCAAAGCCCGTAGCAATCATCGCATCAGCAAGACTGCTTTCAGACGAAACGCTGATAGGTTCGCCATTTTTCCAGGCACCTTTTCCTTTTACTGCGGAGTAGTAATCATTCAGAGCCGGCGCATAGACTGCCCCGAATATAAGTTCCTGATCAATCTCCAGTGCAACACTGATGGACCAAAAGTATTGGCCTCTTGAGAATGAATGGGTTCCATCAATTGGGTCGACGATCCATCGTGCAGATTGATTTGCGCTTTGCCCGCTTTCTTCACCCCAAAAACCAAATTGCGGGTAATGCTTGGCAAGGTTCTCTTGGATAAAGGCCTCAACTGCAACGTCCGCTTCTGTGACTAAGTCGCGGGGTCTTTTTTTAGTTACCTTCAAATGCTTAAGGTTTCTAAAATGAGTTAAGGCAATCGATCCGGCTTCACGGATTATATTTTCGAGAACAGCAGGTGAAATGGGCATCTATAGCGACCTTGGGAATAGGAGGAGAAGGGCTTTAATTATATCAAGCTAATGCTGAGAATATATTCCAATAATTCGATTGGATTTAGAGCGTTATGTCATGTGTTGTATGCACTGTAATTTAATTGTATGGTTAATAGCTGGTGCTATTAAGAGGGTGCTAAAGAAATAACCGCTCCTGAATAGAAAATAGTTGAAGGCCGATAGGTGTGTTGGAATCCTATTTTTTCAATGCTTGTGTTACAGCGCGGATATCAGTCATGACCCAAGTTGGTTGATAGTCTGTTGTTTTTAAATCATCTTTTGTAGATACGCCCGACAGAACCAGAAGGCTGCGTATACCTGTGCGAACGGCTCCGAGGATGTCGGTCTCCAATCGATCGCCAATGGCCACTGTCTCGGATGGATTCGTGCCCAGTTGCATAAGGGCTTGTTGGTAAATAATGGGTTCCGGTTTGCCGATAATGATCGGCGTTACTCCGGTGGCTGTTTGTAATGCGGCCAGAATGGCTCCATTGCCAAGAATGAGCCCCCGTTCTGTCGGAAGCGTGGTATCGGCATTGGTGCCAATGAATTTCGCTCCGGCACGAAGATTAAGAGTAGCAGTCGCCAGCTTATCCCATGACAAAGTTTCATCCTTACCGCAGACAACAACGTCGGCACCTACGCTGGAATCGCTGTCGTTATTCACTTCATACAGATCCGTTAATGTAAATCCACGATCCAGGAGTGGTTGCCGAGCGCCGTCTTCACCGATGACAAAAACCCGAGTCGTCGCAGGGTCTGTATGCTCAGTCAGGTATAGCGCCGTTGCCATGCTGGAGGTCAAGATTTCATTAAGCGTCACCGAAATGCCCATTCGCGAGAGTTTAGTGACGTATTGTTGCTGTGTCAGGCTGGCGTTATTGGTCGCCAGGATGAACGAAATGTGCTGCTCGCGCAGCGTTTGGAAAAAGTCCTGTAACCCTGGCGCCGGCTGATCGCCGTGCCATAAAACACCGTCCATATCGATGATGAGGGCGCGGATATTGGTAAATGGTTCCATCAGGTTATTTCTCGTACTATATATGTTGTGTTAGTTTACTTTGAGGATGTGTACAGATGACGTTTTTTTCAAGCCAAACACAATCAAACTGCTTAATTTTTTGACACTTTAACGTCTAGAGTATAATTTACTCCGCCGGCCGACTAAAATGGCTAGTAGTTGCATGAAGAGATGGCATGATAGTAATTTCGATGTATACGGCGCAAGACCTTGATCTGTTCAACTGTGATCTATGCGCCAACACAGGACATTGAACATTGACATCCGTCCCCTTTCTACTTTAAAGTTGCACATGTAAAAATATGTAACTAATTTTATAACTATAACATAACCCTTGGGAGCACGTATCATGGCAAAACCATTAATACAAATGGCATTAGATTCATTTGATTTCGATCAAACAGTGGCATTGGCTACACAAGTAGCACCTTATGTTGATATTTTTGAAATCGGAACTCCTTGCATCAAACACAACGGCATCAATCTGGTTAAAGAATTAAAAGCAAGATTTCCAGATAGATTGTTGTTAGTCGATCTAAAAACTATGGACGCTGGCGAATACGAAGCGACTCCATTCTATGCAGCCGGTGCTGATATTTGTACCGTTCTTGGTGTATCTGGTCTTGCAACTTGCGCTGGCGTTATTAAAGCAGCGAACGCACACGGTGCAGAAGCTCAAATCGATTTGATTAATGTTGACGATAAAGTTGCATGCGCGCGTGCGACTGCTGACATGGGTGCTCACATTATGGGTATTCACACAGGTCTTGACGCTCAAGCTGCAGGTCATACTCCTTTCGCTGATTTGAATGACATCGCAAGATTAGGCTTAAATGTCAGAATTTCTGTTGCTGGCGGTATTAAAGCTTCAACTGTACAAGATGTAGTTCGCGCAGGCGCAAACATCATCGTAGTTGGTGCAGCAATCTATGGTGCTGCTTCACCTGCTGAAGCTGCGCGTGAAATTCGCGAATTGGTTGACGCGGTATAATCATGCATCAGAAACTTATCATAGAAAAGATTTCAGGTATTCTTGAAGCTACAGATGATACGTATGATGTAAAGTTAACCCAAATGCTTGATGACGCCAAGCGCATATTTATCGCGGGTGCTGGTCGTTCGAAGCTCGTTGGCAATTTCTTTGCAATGAGACTGGTTCACGGCGGTTACGATGTAAGTGTCGTGGGTGAGATTGTGACGCCGAGTATTAAAAGCGGTGACTTACTGATTATTATTTCCGGTTCCGGAGAGACTGAGCAATTAGTGGCGTTCACTAAAAGCGCTAAAAAAATAGGCGCTAAAATTGTCTTGATCTCTGCGAAAAGCGAATCAACGATTGGTGATATGGCCGATGCGGTATTCCAAATTGGACGATCAGAACAGTATGGTAAAGTTTTAGGTATGCCAATGGGTACTGTATTTGAGCTATCTACCTTATTGTTCTTGGAAGCAACCATTTCGCATATCATTCATGAAAAGGGAATTCCTGAAGAAATAATGAGAGAAAGACACGCTAATTTAGAATAGCGACACAGGACGAGTGGTCATGGCCACTCGTCCTGCTCTACCCGATGTCAAGCATCGAAAGAACATTCGTGACAAGGTCAATCAGGCTGGAAAGTCACCATTTAGTAATCTACCAAATAGTAAGGGGAAGAATATGACTTCGCGTCGAGAATTAGCGAACGCCATACGGGCTTTGAGCATGGATGCCGTACAGAAAGCAAACTCAGGTCATCCAGGCGCACCAATGGGTATGGCGGACATCGCCGAAGTATTGTGGAACGACCACATGAAACATAACCCAAGCAACCCTGAATGGGCAGATCGTGATCGTTTCGTATTATCAAACGGTCATGGTTCTATGTTGATTTATTCGTTATTGCATTTGACTGGTTATGATTTGCCAATGGATGAGCTTAAATCATTCCGTCAATTGCATTCAAAATGCGCAGGACATCCTGAGTATGGTTATGCGCCAGGTGTTGAAACTACCACAGGCCCATTAGGTCAAGGCATTGCCAACGGTGTCGGATTCGCTATGGCTGAAAAGTTGCTGGCTGACCAATTTAACCGCCCCGGGCACAAGATTGTTGATCACCACACCTATGTGTTTTTGGGCGATGGTTGCATGATGGAAGGCGTTTCCCACGAAGTGTGTGCGCTGGCTGGTACATGGGGTCTGGGCAATTTGATCGCTTTCTGGGATGACAACGGTATTTCTATCGATGGGCATATCGAAGGTTGGTACACCGATAATACCGCTAAGCGCTTTGAGGCTTATGGCTGGCATGTACAGTCTATAGATGGTCATGACTCTGACGCAATCAATGCTGCTATCGAAGCCGCTAAAAATGTTACTGACAAGCCATCTCTGATTTGCTGCAAGACTGTGATCGGTCACGGTTCACCCGGCAAGGCCGGTAGTCATGATTGCCACGGATCAGCATTGGGTGAGGATGAAGTTGCTGCAACGCGTGAAAACATCGGTTGGCACCATGCGCCTTTTGAAATTCCTGCCAATGTTTATGCTGGTTGGGATGCAAAAACTAAGGGCGCTAGTCTGGAGTCTGCATGGGATGCGAAATTTGCTGCATATGCTGCTGCACATCCAGAGTTGGCTGCTGAGTTCAATCGTCGAATGGCTGGCGAATTGCCGGCTGATTGGAAATCATCAACGGATGCTTTCATCGCATCTGTAAACGACAAAGCTGAAACCATTGCTACACGTAAAGCTTCACAAAATGCGATTAATGGTTTGGCTCCAATCTTGCCTGAGTTTCTCGGCGGTTCTGCTGACTTGACTGGATCTAACCTGACTAGCTGCTCAAGCTTTAAGCATGTAGATGGCAAAGAGCCTGGTAACTACATCTCTTACGGTGTACGTGAGTTTGGTATGTTTGCCATCATGAATGGTATGGCACTGCATGGTGGCTTACTTCCATTCGGCGGTACATTCCACATGTTCTCCGATTATGCAAAGAGCGCTCTCCGCATGGCAGCGTTGATGAAACAACGCACTATTGCTGTATTGACTCATGACTCTATCGGTCAAGGTGAAGATGGTCCAACGCATCAACCAATCGAGAATACCTCAGGTTTGCGCTACATTCCAAACATGGATGTATGGCGTCCTGCTGATTCAGTAGAAACGGCAGTGTCTTGGGTTTGTGCTGTTGAGCGTAAAAATGGCCCGTCCAGTTTGGTGTTGAGCCGTCAAAACGTACCATTTTTCGAGCATGACGACGCACAAATTGCGAACATGCGTCGCGGGGCTTATGTTCTGTCCGAAGCCGCTGGTGGAAAAGCTGATGTGATCCTAATCGCATGTGGTTCTGAAGTTGATTTGGCTGTGAAGGCTAAAGCAGTATTGGCTGAAAGCGGTGTGAAAGCACGCGTCGTTTCTATGCCTTCTACCAACGTGTTTGATCGCCAAGACCAGGCTTATAAGGACGACGTATTAACTCCAGGAGTGAAGCGCGTAGCGATTGAAGCTGGCGTGACTGATTTCTGGCGCAAGTATGTTGGTCTGGAAGGTGATGTGGTCGGTATCGATACCTTCGGCGAATCTGCACCTGGCGGCGTACTGTTCAAGCATTTTGGCTTCACAGTTGAAAATGTTGTTAAAAAAGTAGAAGCAGTACTTAAATAAAAGAAATAACGAATAGATATTTCATAGAATGGGGAGACTCCTTTCTGGATGTGACCATGGTCCATCCGTGAAGGAGTTTCAACTCGCTTATAACGACTAATAGGGGAATAATGTGAAGAAGATTAATTTGACGAAAGGTGTATTTGCGGTACTGCTGCTTGCCAGCACCGCGGCTGTAGCAGAAACAGAATATCCAGCAGCAGACTTTAAGCCGGCTATTCTTTTTCAGGATCCTGAAGCCAATAAAGCTGCCAAGCAAAACAAACCTTCAGTTGCAGCGACACCAAGCGTGCAGAAGAGTAAAGAAGTAAGTCCAGTAAGCACTACTGCTGAACCCTCTGTTTCTAGCACAACTGAGTCATCAAATTTGAATGCCCTGATTGGTTTGGGTGTTTTTGCTGCTGCTGGTTTCTTTTTCTATACCAGACAGTCTAAAAAATGCACTAAAGGTGAACGCAGAGATTTGGGTGGGCTTACCGGAGTTGCCAGATATTTGAAAAACCTTGATAAAACAGCTGGTACTGGGGTTAGTAGATATTTGGAGAAACAAGTAGCTGCCTCTAAAGGAAAAACAGGGGCAACTGGCGTTGAAAAGTATTTGCGCGACCGGGGATAACAAATGGATCAACATTACTTGATCAACTTGGTGTCTGGGCTTTTCGGCTCCAAAAAAATGGCTGAAGGCCAAAATAATACCCATGTAGATTTCAGCGATCATGACGATCTTACCGGGGTTGCCAGGTATCTGAAAAAGCATGACATTATACCAGAGCCAAGTGGAGTTGCTAAGTATCTGAAAAATCTAGAAAAGTCGTCATCAATAACCGAAGTTGATGAGAGCTTGGAATTTCAGGAGGAAGTGGCAGTGACAAGTAGTGTTGCTAAGTATTTGGAGAAACGTGATCAGTTTCCGATAAGCAAGGTTGCTAAATACCTGGCAAAACAGGTGGTCTCCTCAAGAGAAGTGCCGGTGCCAAGCGGTGTTGCTAAATACATGGAAAAACAGGCGTTGTCGCCCGTGCCAAGTGGAGTTGCTAAGTATCTAACAAAAAAAGCTATTTCCGAAAGAAATGCGGCGACAGCGGCAACCGGAGTTGAAAAGTACCTGGTTGATGAGGCTATAACAGCAAGGAAGGCCGCAGCTCAAGCAATAATTGCTAGATATGTGGAAGAGCAACGTATACTCGAGAAAGAAAAAGAAAAAGAGTTGGAAAAAGAAATAGAAAAAGAAGCGCAAAAAAAATTAGAAAAAGAAAAAGCAATGGAAAGAGCGGCTGCTGCGGCAACCGGGGTCGCCAGATATATTGAAGAGCAGGCTATATTGGCAAGTCAGAAACCTGCGGTAAGCGGTGTTGCTAAATATTTGGCAAGACAGATTTTGTCTCGAAAAGAAGCACCAATTTTAAGTGGCGTGTCAAGATATTTGGCAATTCAGGCCATTTCCGCAAAAAATGCGCCCAAGGCAAGCGGAGTCGCAAAATATATGGAAAAACAGGCTGTATTGCCAGCAGCTAGCGGCGTGTCAAAGTACATGGCAAAAAAGATTATATCTGCTAGAGAAAACTTAGCGAGAGTGTAATAGCAGCGTTTTATCGGTGTGTAGTTGTCTGGTTGTGAACTCCTGGCAAAGATATTAGGCTTCTTATTGAGCTAGATGCGAGAATTAACATTCAGGACAGCTGATCTATTATAGTTGTCGGAAAGCGATCATGGGTATTATCTTACTGGCAAACAAAGAGATGAGAGAACGCGGGCATAATGGGTAATTAATTCCAGTTGCCATAGTTAGCTTATAAAATCAGATGGATACTATTTTTGGTTTCTACTAATAAAAATAGTTTTTTAAAATAGCGGTTTTAATCTTATGTTGGTGCGAAACGTATATTTTTTATCTGTTGATTAGAATTCCCCCTGCTCATCGTCTAATTCCAGAGTTCGCAATAATGTAGGATTTTAAGCGTATATATTTAAATATATCGCGTGTATGTCCGAATTTTTTTAAATTTTAAAATGAAAGGAACCTTTTATGGCAAAGACTTTACTTGAACAACTGAGAGAAATGACTGTGGTTGTTGCCGATACTGGCGATATCCAGGCTATTGAATCCTTCAAGCCACGCGATGCGACAACAAATCCTTCGTTAATTACTGCGGCTGCTCAAATGCCACAATATCAAGGAATCGTTGATGATACCTTGAAAAGTGCCAGAAGTACTTTAGGTAAAGATGCATCCGCAGCGGATGTGGCTACCCTTGCTTTCGAGCGACTAGCCGTTTCTTTCGGGCACAAAATACTTGAAGTGATCCCAGACCGCGTTTCTACTGAGGTAGATGCACGTCTTTCTTTCGACACCGAAGCTAGTATTCGTGTAGGTCGTGAATTGATTGCGATGTATGAAGCTCAAGGCGTTTCACGCGAGCGCGTACTGATTAAAATCGCCGCTACTTGGGAAGGTATTCAAGCTGCAGCAGTTCTGGAAAAAGAAGGCATTCATTGCAATCTGACTCTATTGTTTGGCATCCATCAAGCGATTGCTTGTGCTGAAGCAGGCATTACTCTGATATCCCCTTTCGTTGGACGTATCCTTGATTGGTATAAAAAAGATACTGGTCGTGAGTCTTATGCGCCTGCTGAAGATCCAGGTGTACTTTCGGTTACAGAAATCTATAATTACTATAAAAAATTCGGCTACAAAACTGAAGTTATGGGCGCTAGCTTCCGTAACATCGGGGAGATCGTCGAATTGGCTGGCTGTGATTTATTGACTATTGCGCCATCCCTGTTAGCTGAGCTTCAGTCAACAGAAGGTGACTTGCAACGTAAGTTAGATCCTAAAAATGCAGCCAATTTACCAATTGAAAAAATACACATTGATAAGGCAACCTTTGACCGTATGCATGCTGAAAATCGCATGGCAACCGACAAATTAGCGGAAGGTATCGATGGCTTCACTAAAGCACTAGAGTCTTTGGAAGGAATTCTTGAGGCACGTTTGGCTGTTTTAGAAGGCTAGTAAGTCTGAAGCCAAACGGCGGAGGCATATATCCTGAGTTTTGGTTGGCTAATGACCTTATCGTTCTGTAACATGCTAAGTATTGCATGTTACAGAACGTCATTGGTGTTTATCAGTATAAACTCCAAGTAGACAATCAAAAAACCATTCCCCTGAATCTTATAATAGATTTATCTGATAAGTTCATCATGAACCATAGTTATCAAGCATCTATGGTGCATTCACTGTTTTCTCGTATTTTTTAATTTAATCATGCTGTTGAGTTTGTTTTTCAACGAGTACTTGCACCTGTTCATTATTTTGAAGTACGTTGCTTACTTGAAAAAAAAAGCAGACTCGTACATCGAATTGTTACATAAAAAGTAAACCAAATGTCTTTTCTTGGTCGAAGGACTAAACCGCTTGCGCGGTAGGTGTCGCTACGATTCAGCGCCTGTGGGTGGTTGACAGAATGTGACTGTTTCCTATGTTAAGGAATGAGGCAATCCGCCTTGTTTCAAGATAGGAGCAGTGTCATGACTTCGACAACTAAACCCATTACTCCGTTGCGTCAACGCATGATTGACGACATGCGGATGCGCAAACTTTCCCCCAAAACCCAGGCCAGTTATATTCGAGTTGTAAAGCGATTCGCGGGGTTCCTGGGCCGATCGCCGGATACCGCCAGCGCCGAAGATTTACGCAGCTATCAACTGCATTTGGTTGATCACGGTATTTCGCCGATTTCACTGAATGCGACCCTCACCGGGCTCAAGTTTCTCTTTGAAACGACGCTAGATCGCCCTGAATTGTTGACTAAGATGCACGCGGTGCATGTGCCGCACAAACTGCCCGTGGTATTGAGTCGTGAGGAGGTGGCTCGCCTCATCGCCGCCGTTGACAACCTCAAGCACCAGACAGCGTTATCGGTGGCTGACGGCGCCGGCTTACGTGCCAACGAGGTGGTGTCGCTGAAGGTCGGTGACATTGATAGTCAGCGCATGGTACTGCGCATCGAACAGGGTAAAGGCAGCAAGGATCGTTATGCCATGCTGTCGCCGGTCCTGTTGGAACGGTTGCGCACCTGGTGGAAGTTTGCCCATGCACAAGGCAAAATGCTCCAAGGTGGCTGGCTATTTCCTGGCCTGGACCCCATCGATCCACTCAGTACCCGTCAACTCAACCGGGCCATTCATGCCGCTGCAGAGGCTGCGCGGATTGACAAGCGGGTGTCGATGCATACGCTGAGACACAGTTTCGCCACCCACTTGCTGGAACAGAAGGTGGATATTCGGGTGATCCAGGTGCTACTCGGCCACAAGAAGCTGGAGACCACGGCGCTATATGCCCAGGTGGCCACCGATCTCCTGCGTGAGGTGGTGAGTCCGATCGAGACCTTGCAACCCTTGTAGACCCAGGTCATGGTGCGTTCCGCACTCGAGGTGGCGGATATCTTCCGCGCCCACGGACCCGCTTGGCGACAAGCTCAGCAGACTCACTTAAGTCTGGGGCAACTGAAAGTCATGTCCGCCATCGAACAGTGTCGTACCTCGACATTGGGTGGGCATGTGTTGCACTGCCCTGCCTGTGAGCATGACGAAATCGCCTACAACTCTTGCCGTAACCGGCACTGCCCGAAGTGTCAGGCCAGTGCGGCCAAGCGTTGGCTCGAAGCCCGGCAGGCCGATCTGTTACCGGTGGAGTATTACCCTATGGTGTTCACCTTGCCCGCGCCGATCAGCGCCATCGCTTACACCAACAAGGCGGTGGTCTATGGCCTGTTGTTTGAGGTCGCCGCCGAGACGCTGCGCACCATCGCCGCTGACCCCAAACATCTGGGCGCACGGATCGGAGCCACCCTAGTCCTGCATACCTGGGGTTCGGCGTTAACCCATCATCCGCATGTGCACGGCATCGTCCCCGGCGGCGGCTTATCCTTAGACGGCGAGCGATGGGTGGCTTGCAAGCCGGGCTTCTTTTTATCGGTACGCGTGCTGTCACGGCTGTTTCGACGGCGTTTTCTGGAAGAACTGAGCAAAGCGCAGGCGGCTGGACAATTGCAGTTCTTCGGTGAGTACGCCCATCTAGCTGACGCCTCGGCCTTTGCCGGCTGGCTCGCACCGCTTAAAAAGTGCGAATGGGTGGTCTACGCCAAACGCCCGTTTGCCGGACCGGAGGCTGTCTTGGCTTATCTGTCGCGTTATACTCACCGCGTGGCAATCGCCAACTCACGCCTGATTGCCCTGGACGAGCAGGGTGTCACGTTCCGCTGGAAAGACTACCGAACCAAGGGCAAGACGCGGCATAAAACCATGACGCTCACTACCGACGAGTTTATCCGTCGCTTCCTGTTGCATGTGTTGCCCAGTGGCTTTCATCGCATTCGTCATTATGGCTTGCTCGCCAATGGCGGCCGCCGTGAACAGCTTGCGCAGGTACGTGAGCTATTGCAGGTTATGCCCGCCGACAGGGAACGCAACGGTGGGGATAGTGAAGCGGTAGGACAATCGGCCCAGCCGACTTTCGTCTGTCCCGACTGCGGTGCGGCCATGATCATCGTCGAAACCTTAACGCGCAAACAGCCGATTCGAGCGCCACCTTGGCAACGAGGTGCGGCATGAAAACAAGTGCCTGCCAAACTCCAAATCACCTGCCATTGTTTCATCGGCGGTTAGAGCCGATACGGGAAGGCTTGGCCAGGTGGCGTAAAATCCCTCTTTTTTGCTCGCCGCCGCCACCAAAAATCAGGCGCATAGACTTCGATATGAACCCTCTGGGCTGTGCCGGGCTTAGGCTGCTCGACATGAGAGCCAGGCTAACCCGTAAAGCCACCTTTCAAATCCCCATAGCACGTTGCCTGTCCTGACTCACCTCGGTGTATACCGCGGTTTCCTCCCTCGAGGCTTGTCCGACGCCTGCCTCTAAGTTCAGCTGCATGCTGGCAGTCCTGCGCATGAGGGCAGGCATCAGACAACCCTTAACAAAAGGCGCCAATCACAGAATGAAAAAATCCAATCGGTGTAAGACTGGTTCTGTTTACTACGCTGACAGTCAACATCGTTTCACCTGAAGGTGCATGATACTCAGACAAGAAATCGATAAAAATTAAAGCAATATTCACGCCTCGTTATTCAACGAATTTTGCCTCAAAACCCGTTAATCAAAGACAGACTATGAATGCCATGAGCCGAGGCTTATTGAAGCCGATATTATCGAGGTTCAAGGGCCATGGCATTTTGAGTATCAGATCATCAAACGGATTGTCTTACGGAAGTGTCCGAGCGTCAGCATGAACTGTAGTAATTATGATTGTACCGATGTCGCGTTCGCGCCGCCACCCAACGCCTTATACACGGCAATCAGATTTGTGGATACCAAAGCTTCGGAGCGGGCCAGTTCGATTTCAGCGACATAAAGGGTACGCTGTGAATCCAGCACGTCCAGAAACGAGATGACACCTTCCTGATAGCGCAACTGAGACAGCCTGACGGATTCGCGTTGGTCAGCCACGGCACGGGCCAGCGTCTGCCTTCGAATTTCTTCCTTCAGATAATGGGTCAGCGACGTTTCGGTTTCCTGCAGTGCGTCGAGCACGGCTTTTTGGTAGGCCAGATACGCTTCCTGTTGCTGCGCCTTGGCCAGATCGATGCCAGCCTGGATACGGCCGAAATTGAGCAGCGGCTGCATCAGGTTGGCGGCGGTACCATAGGAAAACGCTGCCGATTTGAACAAACTCTCGATGTCGGTGTTGCGCAAGCCCAGAAAGGCTGACAGCGAGACTTTCGGAAACAGTTCAGCGATGGCGGCGCCTTGCATGGCGGTGGCCGCAGCCAACTGGCGTTCGGCGACGCGGATGTCAGGTCGCCAACGAATGGTTTCGGCCGGTGAAGTCAGCAGTTGCCGCGCCGGTGCCACCGGCAAACCGGCCGATGCATCCAGCTCGGCGTCCAGTTTCCCTGGCTGTTGTCCGATCAGCACTTCCAGCTGCCTAAGCGCAGCAATCACTCCAGCTTCCAGGGCGGGAATCTGGGCACTCGTGGCCTCGGTCTGGGCTCGCGCCCGCACCACGTCATGCCGCGTGCCGACGCCTTCATTGGACAGTCTTTCAGTCAGCGCCAGTGTATGTTGTTGAGCTTCTAGATTCGAGCGGGTGATTTGCAACTGGCGTTGCAGGCTGCGGTAGTCGATGTAGTTACGCGCCACTTCGGCGCTCAGTACCACGAATGCTTGGCGATATTGTTCGTTCGCGCCTTCCAGATCGGCCGATGCCGCTTCCAGTCGGCGCTGCTGACGCCCGAACAAATCAATCTCCCATAAGGCGTCGAACCCAAGCTCGAACAGGTTGTACTTGATGCCGGATGCCAGACCGGGAAACGGATTTTCATTACGTTGTGCGCCAGCGGTGACGTTAACCGTCGGAAACAGTTCGGCACGGGTGCCGCGGCGTTCGGCCCGGGCCTGATCGATGCGCGCCAGTGCCATCTTGACATCCAGGTTATCCGCCAGGGCTTTATCCATCAGACTGTCCAGCCCGGCATCACCGAAACTTTTCCACCAGGTTTTGAGTGTTTCCGGATCGGTAGATGCTTCGGCAAAGCTTTGTTGGCCGGGTTTCGTGACTTGTTCCTCGACTTGCCAATGAGCCGGCACCTCCGGGGTTTTTTCCTGGTAATCCGGTCCCATCGCGCAGCCGCTCAGTCCGCTCAGGAGTAAAAACCAGTAGGGGTTACGCTTCATAGCCATGTCCTTTCAGGAAGAAGGAAACGACTGTGGCAATTAGTCGCTGTTTTACCGTATCACTCAAGCCGGATTGCAAGCCTAGCAGGCAGCGGAAATGGTAATCGCCTTTCAGCATATCCAGGAATAGGTGGCTTGATGTTTCGACGTCGGCGATCTTCAATATGCCTCGGACATTGAGTTCGCCGAGATAAGCTGCCATTTGCCGCAACACCGGTACGGGGCCGGCACGGTAGATGAGCTCTCCAAGCTCCGGAAAATGCTGCTGCTCTGCAATTATCAGTCGATACAACTGTATGGCTTCGTCGGCATAAACCAGATCGATGAATGCGCCGGCAATTGCGCTCAAGCCAGCCACCGGATCGTTGAGTTCGGTTTGAACATTGGCAAGAGTGCCTATCAAGACCTCACATCGACATTCGATCACGGCGGCGAACAGGTCCTGTTTGCTTTTGAAATGATTGTATAGCGTGGGTTTGGAAACCGGCGCGGCCTCGGCGATGGCTTCCATGCTGGTACCGCTGTAGCCGTGAGCAATGAAAGCGCGCGTCGCCGCGTCGAGTATGGCTTGTCGTTTGGGATTGTGCAGTTTGTTCATGGCAGTGTTGAATAAAAAATAAATTTGTTGCATCAGGAAGGGCTTGGTGATTAGAATAAACTACACCGTTTAGTTAATCAATAATCATTTATGCCATCCAGCAAAAAAATCTTAGTCATTGTCCTAGTCCTCGCCGCGATAGCGGGGGGATTCCTTTATTGGCTGCAAGCCGTCCATCCTTACGAGAGCACCGATAACGCCTATCTGAAGGCTCACACTAGCCTGATCAGCTCCAAGGAAACCGGCTATGTCAAGGAAGTACTCTTCGGGGATAACCAGCAGGTGACGCCGGGCGATACGCTCGTCGTTATCGATGATCATGATTTCCAGGCCAGAGTGGCCCAAGCCGAGGCGCAAGTGTTGTCAGAGACCGCGCACATTCAGACTTTGGAAACCGGTAAGCTCACTCAAGGCGCTAAAATTCGTCAGGAAGCAGCGAATATCGACGCTTCCGAAGCTGATCTGGAAAGGGCCGCTAAGGATCTAAAGCGTTTCGGCAACCTGGCCCAGGAAGGTGCGGTTTCGGCGCAAACCCGTGATAGCGCTGCATCCGCACATAAACAGGCATATGCCCAACGGGATAAAGTCCGTTCAGCACGGCAGGAAGCGGAAAGCCAACTAGCGGCTTTGGATGCCCAGATCGCGGAAACACGCGCCCAGATCAAAGCCGCCGAAGCCAATCTGGAACTGGCTCGCATCGATCTGGCGAACACCCGCATCACGGCGCCCATGGCCGGCATTATCGGCAACCGTAGCGTACAGGTCGGACAACTGGTCAAACCCGGCAGTGTGCTCGGTCATCTGATTCCGGCCAAAGGGCTGTTCGTGGAAGCCAATTTCAAGGAAAGTCAGATCTCCAGGATGCGACCGGGGCAGCCGGTGGAGATCCGAATTGATGCTTATCCCGATCAGGTTTTTGAAGGCATAGTGGATAGTTTCGCTCCGGCATCAGGTTCGGAATTCAGTTTGCTGCCGCCGGAAAACGCTACCGGCAACTTCACCAAGATCGTGCGGCGGGTGCCGTTGAAGATCGCTTTCAAGTCCGGCAGCGATTTGAGCTTGTTGAGACCGGGACTTTCCACGGTGATCAAGGTCAAGGTGCTGTAAGCAGACATGACAACGACGACAGAGTTAACGGAGTCAACTGCATCACCAGCCATAGATGATGACGCCGCGCCGGAGCATCAAGCGGTCAGTACCGAGCAGTGGATAGGTTTTTTCGCGATGGTGTTCGGCATTTTCATGGCGATTCTGGACATCCAGATCGTCGCCAGTTCGCTGGAACAGATACAGGCCGGGCTTTCGGCGACGCCAGATGAAATTACCTGGGTGCAGACTGCTTACCTGGTGGCGGAGGTGGTGATCATCCCGCTGTCGGGCTGGCTGGCTCGGGCTTTTTCCACGCGTATCTTGTTCGTGCTGTCCTGCGGCGGCTTTACCTTGATGAGCCTGTGCTGCGTGTTCGCTTGGAATTTGCAGTCCATGGTGGTGTTCCGCGCCTTTCAGGGTTTGTTCGGCGGGGCGATGATTCCGACCGTGTTTGCGGTGATCTACACCTTGTTTCCGCGCCGTCTGCAACCGGCGATGGTGATAGTGGTCGGCATGGTGGTGATGATTGCACCTACCGCAGGGCCGGTGCTGGGCGGTTATCTGACTGAAGTTCTGTCCTGGAAGGCGCTGTTTCTGATCAATCTCGTGCCGGGCTTGCTGGTGTGTTTGGCTACATGGCGGTTCGTCCGGGTCGATGAACCGGAGTGGGAACTATTGCAAAAAATCGATTTTCTCGGCATCGTTTACATCGTGGTTTTTCTCGGCAGTTTGCAATTCGTGCTGGAAGAGGGGGTGCGCGAACAATGGTTCGAGAGCCGGGAGATCGTGTTTTTCAGTCTGATTGCGGCACTATCAGGCGTCGCCCTGTTCCATCGCGAACTGACCATAGAGCATCCCATCGTCGATCTGCGGGCATTCCGCAATCGCAATTTCGCGGTCGGCTGCACATTCAGTTTCATCCTCGGCATCGGTATGTTCACGCTGATGTTTTTGATGCCGGTTTATCTGGCCAGCGTTAAGGGTTTGAACAGCTTGCAGATCGGCCAGTACATCATGGTCACCGGCCTGTTTCAGTTATTGTCCGCGTTCGTCGCCGGACCGCTGGCGAAACGCATCGATTCTCGGTTGATGCTGGCGCTGGGTTTATCCGGCTTTGCGCTGGGTAGCTGGATGAACGGCAATCTCACGATTGAGTCTGGCTACTGGGAATTCTTCTGGCCGCAAGCGATTCGGGGCTTTTCGTTGATGTATTGTTTCCTGCCAATCAATTCGCTGGCGCTAGGCACCTTGCCGCCGGAGGAAGTCAAGAATGCCAGCGGGCTTTATAACCTGACACGCAACCTGGGCGGTGCGATTGGTCTGGCCTTGGCGAATACCTATATGATATCTCTCAACAAGCAGCATTATGCGGTGTTGCGCGAGCATGTGACGCCCGGCTCGTCGCAGGCACAAGCGCTATTGGGAGGTTTGGGGGAGCGTTTGTCCGGCGCCGGGTTGCCGGATTCGGAATCAGCTGCATTAAAGCAGGTTTACAGATTGTTGATGCGAGAAGCCGAAGTGCTGACACTGAATACTCTGTTCCATACCTTGGCGCTGATATTTTTGCTGGCCTTGCTGTTGATGCCTTGGGTCAGAAAAGTATCGGCACCATCCAGTGAAACCGTTGGTGGGCATTGATCCATCAGTACTAGAAGATATCCGCTAAATTATTTGACCGCCCTTGGATTGTTCGGATGCTTTGTCCAATTTAAATAGGGCTTGCCAGTCTCTTGTTGAATCATCGAAATACACTCAGGCACTGGACACACATGATGACAGAGATTGCAACCTACACACTTTGGTTCGATCACTCTGTACTTGTGATCACCTAAAGCAGAGATCGCTTGGTGGGCAGTATCTTCGCAGGCGATATAGCAAAGCCCACAACCAATGCATTTGCTATCATCGATATAAGCAATCGTCTTAAAGTTGAGATCCAGGTTGTGCCAATCCGTCATATTCGGGATGGCTTTACCGATAAAATCATCCAGGCGCGTGTAGCCTTTAGATACCATCCATTCGGTTAAACCTTCAATCATTTCATCGACAATTGTAAAGCCGTAATGCATGGCAGCCGTACAAACTTGAACGTTTCGCGAACCCAGGGCTAAAAACTCGGCTGCATCTCTCCAGTTTGAAACGCCCCCAATTCCAGAAACGGGAATTCCGTGAGTCTCAGGATCGCGAGATATTTCGGCCACCATGTGGAGCGCAATGGGCTTTACAGCGGGTCCGCAATAGCCGCCATGGGTGCCCTTCCCCCCCACCGTTGGGGTGGGTGCCATCAGATCAAGATCCACTGAGGTAATCGAATTGATCGTATTAATAAGTGAAATCCCGTCAGCTCCGCCACGTTTAGCTGCTCTCGCAGGAAGCCTGATATCCGTGACATTGGGCGTGAGTTTTACAAGTACTGGCATGCGCGTGTAGGCCTTACACCATTTGGTCACCATCTCGATGTACTCAGGAACTTGCCCGACTGCCGACCCCATCCCGCGTTCACTCATGCCGTGGGGGCAACCAAAGTTTAGCTCAATCCCGTCTGCTTCAGTGTCTTCGACTTTTTTTAGTATGTTTTTCCAGCTTTGCTCTTCACAAGGAACCATGAGCGACACGACGACAGCTCTATCTTTCCATTCCCGTTTGGTTTCTTTGATTTCACGCAGATTGACTTCAAGCGGTCTATCCGAAATAAGCTCGATATTGTTAAAGCCCAACATTTTTTGGGTGCCTAAGTTCAGGCTCCCATAGCGCGAGCATGTATTGACAACGGGCGGATCCTCTCCAAGTGTCTTCCAGACAACTCCACCCCAGCCAGCTTTAAAGGCACGCTCGACATTGTATTTTTTGTCAGTAGGTGGAGCCGAAGAAAGCCAAAAGGGATTGGGAGATTTAATGCCAGCGCAATTAGCTCTTAAATCAATGCTCATATATTTTCTCCACTTCTTAAAAAACTATCGATTGAACATGCTGCAAGCTTTCCGTCCTGCACCGCTTTGACCGTAAGTGAACCGCCGTTGATACAATCTCCACCGGCAAAAACACCACGCAGGGTTGTCATGTAGTTTTGATCAACTATGATTTTGCCAGATTTGACTTCAATGAATGGCGTGATCTTGTCTTCCAAAAGAGTTTGACCAATGGCTAAAAAGACTTGCCCGCAAGGTAGGATAACTTTTTCGGAACTCCCCGCGCGTTCAAACTCGATCGTTTGGTTTGAGTTGATTTTAACCGGCGTCAGATTTTCAAAAATTTTTACG
Source organism: Methylobacter sp. (assembly GCA_041661895.1). Lineage (GTDB taxonomy): Bacteria > Pseudomonadota > Gammaproteobacteria > Methylococcales > Methylomonadaceae > Methylobacter_A. The sequence goes on from JBAZTN010000022.1 coordinate 22,173, forward strand.
CCCTGGGTTTGCGCCAGTTCTCTTTCGACATAAGTGGCACGCATCGAATCCGCATCTCTCCGGTAAGCGATCGTCACATCGCGAGCGCCAAGAATATTGGCTTCGACTGCGATATCAATCGCCGTACTTCCGCCGCCTATAACCACGACTGCGCCTGATACTTTTACATTTTTTGGCGCTTGTCTGATTTGTTCAATATACGAAACCGCATCATGGACAAACGGAAGATCCTCTCCACTGATGCCAAGCCTATTAAAGCCTCCAAGCCCGATACCCAAGAACACAGCATCAAATTGAGACTTAAGTTCAGTGATACCGATATCACGTCCAAGGTTCACGCCGGTTTTAATTGTGATTCCGCCTATCGAAAGTATGTGACCAATTTCGTCTTGAGCCCACTCATCTGTCATTTTATATGGAGCAAGGCTGTATTCATTGCGTCCGCCGGGCTTTTTCATCGCTTCATGAATCACGCATTCGTGACCAAGACTTGCCAGTCTGTGTGCGCAAGATAGAGTTGCAGGCCCAGCACCCACGAGTGCAACTTTTTTTTGGGTGGGCTTTTGTCTAACGCCATAACCCTGGTTTTTCCTAAAATAGGCATCCGTAGCAAAGCGCTGAAGCAGTCCTATTTCGACTGGTTTATCTTCAGCCTTATTTCGCACGCACGACTTTTGGCATAAGGTTTCGACAGGGCACACGCGAGCGCAAGTGCCCCCCATGATATTTTCAGCCAAAATATCGCGAGCCGCACTCATCACGGCGCCAGTCGATATTTTTCTGATAAATTGAGGAATATTGATTTCAGTCGGACATGCCTCAATACAAGGAGCATCATGGCAGAAATAGCAGCGCGCGGATTCAACTAGAGCTTGCGCATCTGTCAATGGTGCATGTAAGTCGCAATCTAGTTTTAATTTTTGCACACTCAAAGCAATACCCCCTTAATTTAGATGTATCAGCGAACTCATCCACGATTTTAAGTCAAAGAGTCGACTTGAGATGTGATAAGGCTTTCAACTTTTTACACTGATCAACACTGTTTTTCCAGTCAATAAAAGAACTATGCATAAATAACAATAAGGTTGAGCCTGGTAACTGGCAAATTTTGAAGCTCTTTTGTATGTACTGAACATCTGTGCCGAAAATAACATTAATTCTAAAAATTTTGTAAGATTTTAGATGCCAGAAAGTGCAAAATGGTGCAAAGCCTGAACGATTTTTTTGGAGGAAAGATACCATTATGTCGGATACTACGGCTAACCACGTTATCACCTCGGAGAGTAATAAGTGGTGCTCATCCGCTTCGCTACTTTTTACTGCCGCTTATGGCGAACGGTAGGCAGCACTGTGAGTATCGCGTTCGTAGACGTCGACTACAAAGATACAGCAGCGCGTGCAGCTTGCGTTTTAACTGAGTCCTGGGAAGACGAAACACCCCATTCAAACTACATCCGGGACATTGAAGCCGTGGAACCTTATGAGCCCGGCAATTTCTATCGCCGCGAGCTGCCCTGCATCATCTCCGTGCTTCGTCTGCTGCCAGCGTTGCCGGAGACAGTTGTAGTTGATGGCTATGTATGGCTATCTTCAGTCGATCGTCCGGGTCTCGGGGCTCGCCTATATGAGGCCTTGGGCCGAGGCACGCCAGTAGTTGGCATTGCCAAGACTGCATTCAAGGGAGTTGAATCTTGCACCGACGTCGTACGGGTTCTTCGTGGCACTTCTCGGAACCCCCTCTTTGTCACAGCCGTTGGCATCGAGCCTGAGGTTGCGGCGCAGTGTGTGCGCCGCATGGCCGGGAAGCACCGAATTCCCGAGATATTGAGAATTACTGATTGTCTTAGTAGGAGCAGGGCTTCCACGGGTGATAATGCTGTCTAACTCTTGCATAGAGCTCTTTCGGCGGATAGCCGGCAGTTCATTACTTGCCATAAATTTATAAATAATTGGGCCAATACTTATTTAATTAGACATTAATGGTGCGAATTGAAATCCGATCAAAAAACACGAATAATAGCCACCAAAGTGGTGGAAATCTGACCTGTCTCGATATCAATAATTAATCATCGCATCAACTCGGACTGCTCAATCGGATATTGAGAATTCATGATATCCGGTTTCAATTCCCTGTGGTTTTGCCACAATTAGCTCCCGGTTAGTGTCCGGTCAGAAACACCATTTTTTCAAGATCACGACGCTAAAAGTAAGTCGTTAGGCCGGGGCTTTCCAATTTAGTAGTCGCAATATCCATTTCCTGCTGATGCTTCTAGCTATTCCCCAAGTGCCTTGGCAACAGCCCACTGGAATATAGCTTCATCGGGTTTGATGCCGGTCCACTCTTCAAATATCTGCATCGCTAGCTGCACCAACATTTCTACACCGTTTACAACTGGGCAACCCTTGTCACGTGCAGTCTTCAAAAATGGCGTTATGCGGGGATTCGTAATTACGTCGACTACGGTTGTGCTCTTAGAAACACTTTCCCAATTAACGGGTACGGATTCTAGCTCAGGCACAGCACCCAGGTGGGTGGCGTTCATCAGGATATCCGTGTTGTCAGGAACCAGAACTTCGCCACTCCATTGCACCCACTCAGCGGGAACCCCTGATGCTTTGGTCACGGTATGTGCAACCTCGGTGCCTTGAGACTCCCTTCTTGTTATGAGGGTCAGGTGTGAAGCCCCTGCCCATGCCAGTTCGACCGCCATTGCCCTGCCTGCGCCGCCGGCTCCGAGCATGACAACCCGCTTACCTTTGATAGGTGTTACCTTCTTTATGGCCTTGACGACACCCTTGCCATCGTTGTTGTGCCCAATAAGGCGGCCGTTCTTGATAGTCATATAATTGACCGCACCAATTGCCCTGACATCATCATCAACCTCATCAAGATGAGGTATAGAGACTATCTTGTAAGGTACAGTAATTGCGGCGCCTGCAAAGCCTAGGGCTCTTATCCCTGCAATGGCAGCCGCAATTTTGTCTTCTGAGGACACGTCGCATTTCCAGAACTGCCAGCGGAGACCATAGTGAGCATAGACCTCATCGAACATCTGGTCGATGGGGTTTTCCGCTACAGGATGACCCAGCATGGTGGTCATCTGCTTTTGTGGGGGTAGAGTAACGTTTGACATAAATGTGCCTCCTATATTTTCATAGGCCCCAAAGAGCCCATACAATAACTGCAAACAAATTTATTTTTTGAATCACGATACGTGAATAACTTCTTATTTCTGCGTTAACCTTTTCTCCTAAGGTTTTTGATTAATAGGCAATACCCTCTAGCTTTTCGTATTCCACCACCGGAAAAACGCTAATCCGAATGATCTGCTTTTGTATAACGGCTTCTATTTTTCACATTAGCACGCTTTTCCAGTTAACTAAATTTATAAGTAATTTACACA
>JBAZTN010000023.1:0-25103 GCA_041661895.1 Methylobacter sp.
TGAGGACAAGTTTAGTGAGGGCATGGGCACCACTTTCCAGGTTCAGCGCGGGCGGTTTGACAAAATACTTGCCAATGAAGCGGAGCGCATGGGTGTCGATATTCAATGGCAGATGGAGGTGATAGCCGCCGACTTTTCAGCCGATAAACCCAAGCTCACTGTGCGCAATCAGTCAGGTGAGGTGATGATTTATGAGGCTGATTTTGTGCTGGATGCCAGCGGCTTCGGGCGCATACTGCCCAAATTGCTGGATTTGGAATCGCCTTCCGGTTTTCCTGTCAGGCAAGCCTTGTTTGGACATATTGAAGACCGGATTGATGATGCGCAGTTTGACAGAAATAAAATAAGGATTACCGTTCATCCTGAACATAAAGATGTCTGGTATTGGCTGATACCTTTCAGTAATGGCCGCAGCAGCGTGGGTGTGGTTGCGGAACCAGCCTTTTTTGAATCGTGGGAAAGTAACGATACCGCCTTGCAGCAGATTATTGGTCAGGATCCCAGCTTAACCCGTGTGCTGAAAAATGCGGTATTCGATCAGGAAATCAATGCCATTACCGGTTATTCTGCCAATGTAAAAAGTCTATATGGCAAAGGCTATGCTCTGCTGGGCAATGCCGGTGAATTTTTAGATCCGGTGTTTTCTTCCGGCGTAACCATCGCGATGAAATCAGCCAGTCTGGCTGCCGATGCCCTGGATCGTCAGTTCAAAAAGGAAGCAGTGGACTGGAACAAAGATTATGCGCAGCCATTGCAGCGCGGTGTCGATACCTTTCGCGTTTATGTTGATGCCTGGTATGACGGGCGGTTTCAGGATGTAATTTTTCATCATGCGTCTCAACCCAAGATTAAGGCGATGATTTCTTCAATACTGGCAGGTTACGCCTGGGATGAGAATAATCCTTATGTAAAACATGCCCGTTCAAAATTTGACGCACTGTTTGAAGCATGTCGAGTCGATTAATCATTTTTTCGTTATTGGTATTATTAACCGGCTGCGCTGAACTGAATAAGACTGAAGTCACCGGGCAGCCGGTATTGATGCCGATGGCGCCGCCTATAGGCCCGACCAGACGTGTAGTGCAACAAATAACTGCTCTGTGGCCGGGTCGCCAGGAAACTTTGCTATGTGTTCTGGAGTTGGATGCACAGCATATTGCAATGGCGGGATTAAGTAATGATGGACTCAGCCTGTTTAATTTAACTTATGACGGCAAAACCATAAATGTCGATAAAAGTCCGTTGCTGCCGGATTCGGTTGCGCCGGAATATATGATTACCGATTTGCAGTTGGTCTATTGGCCGGTCGCAGAGCTGCAAAAAATACTGCCTGCGCAATGGCGGTTGGAGAGCGATAAGAATCACCGCCGCTTGTATTACAAGAATGAGAAGAGGGTTGACGTTGACTATTTAGTACCCAATGGCGACTGGCCTAAAGCCGTTGATCTGATTAACCATCAATATAATTACCGTTTACACATTAAAACCATAAGTTATGAAGCTGTACTTGAATGATTTAGGATTGTTGTGCGCGGTCGGAAATTCCAGGACCGAGGTGATGAAGCGCTTGCTGGCTGGCGATCGCTCCGGCTTTGTTGAAACCGATATGACAGGTGCGGCTCCGGGCGTGATGGTAGGGCAGGTTGATGGTGAACTGCCGAAGATAGATCAGCAATACAGCATTTATAATTGCCGGAATAATCAGTTGCTGCTGGCGGCGCTAAGCCAAATCAGAGCTACTGTGGATGGCATGATCGCCAGATTCGGGGTTAACCGAATCGGTATTGTGCTGGGCACCAGCACCTCAGGGGTAAGAACGACTGAGTTGGCATTGGCGTATGAGGCTAAAAACGGCGCGTTGCCAGAGCCATTTCATTACAAACAGCAGCAAATGGGCGCTGGCGCTGATTTTTTGGCGGCCTATTTAGGCATTAACGGGCCTGCCTATACGATCTCCACCGCCTGTTCATCCAGCGGCAAGGCCTTTGCTTCCGCCCGTCGATTGATTAATCTTGGGCTTTGCGACGCGGTCATTGTCGGCGGCGCTGACAGCTTATGTAGCCTGACGGTTAACGGGTTTGCCGCGTTGGAATCAATCAGCACCGGTTTATGCAAACCGTTTGGCAGGCACCGAGACGGCATCAATATTGGCGAGGCCGCCAGTCTTTTTGTGTTGAGCAAAGAACCGGGGCCGGTAGAGTTGCAAGGCATAGGCGCAACCAGCGATGCCTATCATATTTCGGCACCTGACCCCGCAGGAACAGCCGTGGTCAGGGCTATGCAATTGGCTTTGGATGATGCCGGTAAAACGCCAGATGAGATTGATTATCTCAACTTGCATGGTACGGCCACGGTATTGAATGATGCAATGGAAAGCAAATCGGTTAATGACTTGTTCGGCGCAAAGCTGGCGGCAAGCTCCAGCAAGGGCATGACGGGGCACACCTTGGGTGCCGCCGCCGCATTGGAGCTGGGTTTTTGCTGGCTGCTATTAACCAGTGACGACGGGCAAGGTGCGTTAATTCCCAATATTAACGATGATGAGCCGGATAGCGAACTGGCACCTTTGAATCTGGTAGAGAAAGGCGGAAAACTGGGGCGCAGGATCAATGCATGTCAAAGTAACTCCTTCGCTTTCGGCGGCAATAACCTTTCGATAGTGATTGCAAGAGCATGACCGACCTTAAAAATACAGATATAGCTGGTCTGATGCCGCATAGCGGCAAAATGGTGTTACTGGATCGGCTTGTCGATTACGATGATATTTCCGCAACCGCCGAGCTTGTTGTGCGTAATGACGGCCTGATAGGTGACGGCAAGACTGTGCCTGCCTGGGCGGGCATTGAATATATGGCCCAGACCATCGCCGTTTATGCCGGGATTATGGCAAAAATCGCAGGCGACCCGATAAAGCTGGGTTTTCTGCTGGGAACCCGCCGCTATAAAAGCAATGTTGCTGAGTTTAAAGTCGGATCAACGTTATCGGTGCGGGTGGAAAAAATCATGCAGGATGAAAGATTAGGCGTTTTTGATTGCCGGATTCAGGGAGACGGCGTGGAAATCAGCGCTAATTTGAATGTTTATGAACCTCCGATCACACAATGAATACTGAAACATGAATAAGACTATTTTGGTAACCGGCTCCAGTCGTGGCATAGGTAAGGCAATCGCCTTATATCTGGCTAAACAGGGCTTTGATCTTGTTATCCACTGCCGCAGTCAGCGCACGCAAGCCGAAGAAGTCGTCACGGAAATTGAACAACTGGGCCAATCTGCCCGGATAGTGCAGTTTGACATTGCCGACCGTGCGCAATGTGCGGAACAAATCAATCTGGATATTGAAACCCACGGCGCTTATTACGGTGTGGTGTGTAATGCCGGAATTACTGCCGATAACGCCTTCCCGTCGCTAACCGGCGAAGAATGGGATAGCGTTGTCCATACCAATCTTGACGGGTTTTATAACGTCTTACAGCCCGTGGTCATGCCGATGGTCAGGCGACGCAAGCCGGGGCGGATTGTCACCTTGTCTTCAGTTTCCGGCTTGATAGGCAACCGCGGGCAGGTCAATTACAGTGCGGCAAAGGCGGGTATCATTGGCGCAACCAAGGCGCTGGCTTTGGAACTGGCAAAACGTGACATCACCGTCAATTGCGTTGCGCCGGGCTTGATCGACACGGAAATGGTCAGCGAGCTGCCGCTGGATGAGATCAAAAAAATGATTCCGGCGCGCAGAATCGGCAATCCCAAGGAAGTTGCGGCGGCGGTGGCCTTTTTTATGTCCGAGGATGCGAGCTACATAACCCGGCAGGTACTATCGGTCAATGGTGGCCTATGCTGATGAAACGGGTTGTTGTTACCGGAATGGCCGGTATTTCGCCGATAGGTAATGACTGGCGGCAGGTTTCCGAACGGCTTAAAAATCAGCAGACCGGCATTCGATACATGAAGGACTGGGATAAATACAAAGGCTTGAATACCCGACTGGGCGCGCCTGCCGATTTCTCCAAACCGGAGCATTATTCACGAAAACAAGTTCGCAGCATGGGGCGGATTGCCTTAATGGCGACTTACGCTACGGAATTGGCGCTTATCGATGCCGGTTTATTGAACGATCCCTGTCTTAAAAGCGGTCAAATGGGGATTGCCTATGGCAGTTCCTCAGGCAGTCCCGATGCAATCGCCGATTTCGGCCACATGCTGATTAACCATACCACCGACGGCCTTAATGCAACGTCGTATATACGGATGATGGGGCATACTGCGCCAGTCAATATCGGCCTGTTTTTCGGCATTAACGGCAGGGTTTATACCACATCCAGCGCCTGCACTTCGGGCAGTCAGGGCATCGGCTATGCCTATGAAGCGATAAAGTTCGGCTCCCAGAAACTGATGGTGGCCGGTGGCGCGGAAGAGCTCTCCGCTTCCCAAGCGGCGGTGTTCGACACCTTGTTTGCGACCAGTACCCGTAATGACGCGCCCGAAAAAAGCCCCAGACCTTTTGACCGTGATCGAGACGGCCTGGTGATAGGCGAGGGCGCAGGGACCTTGATACTGGAAGAACTGGAACATGCCTTGGCTCGCGGCGCGCGTATTTATGCCGAAGTGGTTGGTTTTGGCACCAATTCGGACGGACTGCATGTAACCCAGCCCGATAGCGACAGCATGCAGGGCGCAATGCGGCTGGCTTTGCAGGATGCCCGGCTGGATGCTTCAGCAATTGGCTACATCAGTGCGCATGGCACGGCGACAACACACGGTGATGTGGCGGAAAGTCATGCAACCGCCGCCGTATTCGGCTCAAATACCCCGATCAGTACTCTAAAAAGCTTTACCGGTCATACTCTGGGTGCTTGTGGTGCATTGGAGGCCTGGGCGGCTATCAACATGATGAATGAAGGCTGGTTTCATGCCACCGCAAACCTTGAAAATATTGATCCTGAATGTGCTGAGTTAGACTATATTAAAGATGATATTCGGAATCTGGATTGCGAATATGTCATGAGCAATAATTTTGCTTTTGGCGGTATTAATACCGCATTGATTTTTAAACGTTGGGATTAAGTCTTGTCCCTTTTATAAACCCGAGGAAAAAAATAATGATAAGAAAAATTTCTTTAGCGTTTGTTGTATTGATAATGATTACCGGATGTACGACAACGGGGACATTCAAGGTTCCACCCGGCTCTGAACTTTATGTCTATAAAAGACCTGAGCCAGTGGATATCAAGGCTGACGGCAAGGTAACAACCAAACCCTTTTTCTGGTCGGCTGCCGGAGTACCACCCGAAAGCGGGATACCTTACCGTTTGGAAAAAGATGGACAAGTGCTTAAGGAAGGTAGATTGAGAACAAAATTCCGCACAGTCTCAATATTCTGGCCACCCTTTGCTTCTATCTACTGGCCTATGGGATTTAATCCAGACATCACCTACGACCTGGTTAACGATAAGCAGGAATAATGTGAAGTATTGATCAACAGTCGGGTGGGTAGACGTTCTGCCCACCACATTGATGAGTTTATGCTTTTGGTGTTGTAAACGGTGGGCAAAAAGTCTGCCTATCAGATTGGCTATTCGTGCCGCTATGCTTTAGTACCTCTAAACTCGCGCGGAGAGCAACCAAACTGCTGCTTGAATGCACGACTAAAATGCGCCGCATCGTTAAACCCCCAGCGAAAAGCAATATCGCCCAGGCGATGGCCTGCATAAACCGGATTTTGCATATCCTTTCGGCAATTCTCCAGCCTGCGCTTCCAAACGTAGCGCATCAATGACGTTCCTTCATCTTCAAACAGACTGTTGATATAGCGCGCCGACAAGCCTGCGTGACAGGTAATCGAACCGGTGTCGAGATCGGCATCCCGAAGGTTTTGCTCAATAAGCGTTTTGATATCGTTAAGCGAGACTGCCCTGCTTCTGGACAGATTAAAGTCAACCGGACGAACCGAAGTAACCGCCAATGTCAGCAAGTCCAACGCATGATTTGAAAGACTGGAGAATTCGTGGGCTTGTAACTGGTCGGCGTGACTGGCGGACGTGCGCAGGAAATTTGATGCAACAAAACCGATTCCTTGAGTGCCGGGAATGCGCAAAGCAGTGCAACGGTCTATTCCCGCAATCCTGTCCCTAAACACAGTTCGGGGGATTGATAAATAAATCATCTTGGTTAACTCGCCAAAGCAATGGACTCGATGTGGCCGGGTTGCGTCATAGAGGGTTATGTCGCCAGATTGAAGAAAAACTTCTCGTCCATTTTGCTCCAACAGGCCGGCACCCGAAAGAAGCATGACTACGAAGTAAGCATCCTGACTGTTCATGTGCGGTTCCCTTAGCAATCGCTGTAACGAGATTGCACTGGAGTGAATTATCGACAGTTGAAGATTCCCCCACGGGTAAATAATCAGGTCTTGATACAAGTCGCCATGGGCAGATGAGATTATTTCAACATTGGTGTACTCCCGGCATATCACCTCACGCAACCAGTCGTATCTTTCACGCGGCGGAATATCGTTGGTCGAAAGCTTGAGACCTGCTCTGGGCGGTTTCGGGGACGACGCAGTCATATTCATATATGAAACCTTGCTTAAGAAAATATTCGCTTATTTTTTATATAAAAGTCGAAACAGCCGTTACAGTCAAGTTTTAGCTCCGTTTCACACCAGTGGGAAACAGTAAAAAACTTCATACTTAAATCTAATCCAGTCGGCGACTACTGCCGTTCGGCAAAACTTTCAAAATACTAAAGGAAACAAGATGGAAGAATTACTCAATCACACTGCATCCCGTATTGCACTTACCGCCTCCGGCATTTTCTTTATGGCGGGTTTGCTGACAGGCGTATGGAAATACATCTGCATGAGACAAAGTCAAAGCGCCGAAGCGCCACACTATGTAAGCACCGCCCACCGTGCGGCTCTGATGTACGCGTTTGCGGCTCAATTGCTTGCTGTTTTCGCCGCGACCAGTGCATTTTCCGATACAGTAAATACCGTCGCCGTTATCTTTCCGCTGTTCTTTTTTGGTATCGCTATATTCCACTACATCAATCTTGGCCTGACCACCGAAAGCAATAACAGCATACGTGATTCCGCCAACCGAATGAGAGATTATCTTATCCTCAATATTCTGGCGGTGTCGGAAATCGGCGGTTTTTCCGTGCTGCTGTTGGGGTTCTTTTTGCGCATATTGGATTGAACACTCTGCCAATAAGCCAAGTAAGGTGGGCAGGTTTAATTGCCCACCATAAATTCAATTCCGTTTTACAGCCACAAGATTCACTAACGTTTCTTCGCGGTCTTCCGGCACTTTAAAGCCTAACCATTATTGAGAAACCAAATCCCGAAAACGCTTTCTTTGACCCAAGCGGCTGATGACATGCTGATTATTCGCTGACTTGGGCAATCCAGTCTTGCAGATTGTAATAGTTGGTAATGCGTGCAACTTTATTGTCGCGGATTTCAAAAAAAGCGCCGGCGGGCAGGCGGTATTTTTGTCCCTGTGCGGCAGGCAGTCCTTCGTCGGTTTTGATGTATTCGCCCAACACAACGAATTCAGCCGCAGCGCGTTTGCCGTCTGGCGTAGCCATGATGACCATATCGACCAGCTGTTCCTTGTAATTATTGTTCATGCAGGCCATGAACTGGGTGAATGTGTCTTTGCCGATTTCCCGTCTGCCCTGGTTGATGTCGTGGATTACATCGTCGGTGAGCAGGTTGAGGAAGGTATCCATGTCGCCGCCGTTGAATGCGGCATAGTATTGTTCTACAAGCTTGATGCTGTCTTCTTGGTTCATAGTGACTCCGTGGTTAATAAGTTAGAGTGAAATGTGATTAGTCTTTTACCCAGTTTTCCCGCAAGGTCACGGTGCGGTTAAATACCAGTTTGCCATCAACGCTGTCTATAGCGTCGAAACAGAAATAGCCGGTTCGCTCAAACTGGTAGCGGCTTTCGGGTTGTGCATCGGCCAAACTGGCTTCTACGCGGCAGTCGGTAAGGACTTCCAGGGAGTTGGGGTTTATCGCATCAAGGAAGTTTTCTTCATTGTCAGGGTTAGGTACGCTGAACAAGCGGTCATACAGGCGCAGCTCCGCCGGTTTCGAGTGCTGCTCGGAAACCCAGTGGATAACGCCTTTGACTTTGCGGCCTTCAGGATTCTTGCCTAGCGTATCGGGGTCATAGCTGCAACGCAATTCAATGATGTTGCCGTCGGCATCCTTGATGATTTCGTTACACTGGATAACGTAGGAGCCGCGCAAACGGACTTCGCCGCCTTCGATCAAACGCTTGTATTTTGGTGGTGGAACTTCGGCAAAATCATCCTGTTCAATCAGTATGACTTTGGAAAAAGGCACGATGCGTTTGCCCAGCTCAGGCTTTTGCGGGTGATTGCTGACTTCCAGCTGTTCCGTTTGGCCTTCCGGATAGTTTTCGATGACCACGCGCAGTGGCTGTAAAACCGCCATGGCCCTGAGCGCATTTTCGTTTAAATCTTCGCGGACGCAGTATTCCAGCACGCCCATTTCGATCCAAGAATTTTGTTTGGTCAGGCCGATGCGCTCGCAAAAATCGCGTATCGATTTAGGCGTAAAACCTGCGCGGCGCAAACCGGCGATGGTCGGCATGCGCGGGTCATCCCAGCCGCTGACGTGTTTTTCAGTGACCAGCTGGTTGAGTTTGCGCTTGCTGACGATGGTGTATTCCAGCTGCAAGCGGGCAAATTCAATTTGCTGTGGATGGCTGGGCGTTTTCAGCTGATCCAGCACCCAGTCATAAAGCGGGCGGTGATCTTCAAATTCGAGTGTGCACAGCGAATGGGTGATGCCCTCAAGCGCGTCGGAAATGCAGTGGGTGTAATCGTACATCGGGTAGATGCACCAGTCGTTGCCGGTGCGCTGGTGATGCACGCGGCGAATCCGGTACAGCGCCGGGTCGCGCATGTTGATGTTAGGTGAGGCCATGTCAATTTTGGCGCGCAGCACATATTGGCCATCGGCAAATTCACCGGCGCGCATGCGTTTAAATAAATCGAGATTTTCCTCAATCGTGCGGCTACGGTCAGGGCTTTCCTTGCCGGGTTGGGTCAAGGTGCCGCGGTATTCCCTGATTTGTTCGGCTGACAGGCTGTCAACATAGGCCTGACCTTGCTCAATCAATTGCACGGCATAGTTGTAAAGCTGTTCAAAATAATCCGAGGCGTGGTGCAGTTCTGACCATTCAAAGCCTAACCATTGCACATCCCGTTTGATCGCTTGCACATATTCATCGCTTTCTTTTTCGGGATTGGTGTCGTCAAACCGCAGATTACAGGTGCCGTTATTTTCGGCGGCGATACCAAAGTTCAGGCAGATCGATTTTGCGTGCCCGATATGCAGATAGCCGTTAGGCTCAGGGGGGAAGCGAGTGGCGACCTTGCCATTGTTTTTGTTGTCTTTGAGATCATTGGCAATGATCTGGCGGATAAAATTTGACGCAGGTTGGTTATCGTTTGTGGACATTGGGTTTGTATGTGTTAGGTGCGTTTTTAAATGGATTTGTGTATCAGGGGGCGTAATTATACATTTTATTTTAATGTAGGGTGGGCAGTGCTGTTTTGCCCACCCTACATGGCTATTCATCAGCCAGGGTCTGTATCCGGTAAAAGCCTTCGCCATTACTGCCCAGAACATCAGCCAGCCAGGGCAAAACCTGTTTCATTTCAGCCGCTAAAGTCCACGGAGGATTGATGACGATCATGCCGCTGGAAGTCATGCCATGCTCATCACTGTCCGCCTGTATGCCCAGCTCAAATAGCTGCACATTTTTGATGCCGCTGGCTTGAATTGCGCGCTCCAGCTCCTGATTGCGGCTGCGGTCAACTACCGGATACCAGAGTGCATAAGTGCCTGTGGCAAAGCGTTTGTGCATGGCGATCAGCGTTTCAACAACCTGCTGGTAATCGCTTTTGATTTCATAAGAAGGATCAATCAGTATCAGACCCCTACGCTCGAAGGGCGGCAACAACTTTAAGCAGTTTTTTAAGCCATCGGCATGAACCACCTTGATGCGCTTGTCTTTGTCGGCTACGGCGGTTAACAGCTTTATCTCGGTGTTATGCAGTTCAAACAAACACAAGCGGTCTTTGTCGCGCAGCAATTGTTTGGTAATTAAAGGCGAACCTGGATAGCGGGTTAATTTATCAGGACTGTTAAAGCGCTTGATAAGACTGACATAGTGGGCTACGCATTCAGGCAAATCATTACGGTTCCATAATTTACCGATACCGTTGTCGAATTCTCGATTTTTTAATGCGTAGTCACCGTCCAGTTCATATTTTCCTGGGCCCGCGTGGGTATCGATACAGCAGAAGGGTTTGTCTTTTTTTCTTAGATATTCAAGGCTTTGTATCAGGATAATATGTTTTAAAACATCGGCAAAATTGCCTGCATGAAAGGAATGTCGGTAACTGAGCATGATGGGGTTAGTTAATTAGAATACTTTTTCATATATCGTCATGCCTATTTCAAAAGCAATCAGCCAGATAATAATCCATTCCAGTATCGATGAGTGTCTATGTTTTTGCTCGTCTGCCAGCATTTCAAATAATTCATGAATGGTTTCCAGCTTTTTTGACAATACTTCGGTTCGTGGCGCTATTTCCAGGTATTTTGCGGTGATCCCGTAAAAAGCCTCATATTCCGGGTATTCCCAAAAGAAATCAGGCGTATCCAGCAAGTCATAATTTAAAATGATATCGCTTTTGGTCAAAAACAGTTGGCCGCGTATTTGCGCAATTTTATGGCGGCTTAACTGGATTTTTCCATTTTCAGCTAATGATTTGGGTATGTAGCTGGTATTGTTGATGGTGGTGATGGCATTGGTTTCAAAAGAGGCCAGCTTAATTGACTGCGCCATGCCTTGGGATAATGAAAATATTAAAATGGGATCCGAAGACTCGATTTCAATATGATCTTCAATAATGCGAGTGCTTGAGCAATCGAGAGTGAAAGTGAAGTTGTCCTCCTCTATGGAAGTCAGCGGATTTTCTGCATGATCCAATAATAACTGATGCAACTTGAGCTGCTGTTCTGAGCTGACATTCCAGTGCACAACAGCGCCATAAGCAAATACCACCGACCAGGAGTGATTGTCCTCAATCAGCAATGCGCCTTTAATAATTCTTATCAGCGTTGAGTCTGATAGCAGTTTTGCTAATGCGCTGATATCAAAACGTTGCGCCAGACAGAAGGCTACACATTGCTTTATGGTTTGGTTTTCAGACATAAAATTTAATATCAGTGTGGCGGTTGAGAGAGATGAATTGGGCGTGCCACGCGCGCCTTTTCCGGTGCCTGAATAATCTTGCTATCTTTTGGCGCGCCTACAAAATAATGACTATTAGTCGGAAATTTTCACCAGCCAGCCATCTTCAGCGCTACATTTTGAAAAGCCTGCATCTACTTTGATATTAACTCTGGCGACTGTGTTGTTTAGTGATTCAGGTAATGTTCCCTTTACTAGTAAAAAACTTTCCTTATTTTCTATAGTTACTTTAACGGGGATTGTTTTTACGGTTAGGCTGATTTGCTCAGGCTTGGCAACATTGAAAGCCATAAAAGAAAGCGTTGACCCCGGTGCAGCAGTTTCTAAATGTGGGGGAAAAAATTTGTCTAGTCGTGGTTTTATGCAGGAATTTTCACTGCCGCCACCGCCACCGCCACCGCCATGGCCGCTATGATGCTCTGCTGCATTTGCCGCGTTAATATTAAAGAATAAAGCAATAAAAAAGATAGCTGGTAAGCTTGGTTTATTCATAGAGTCACCCTTTTGTTATTTTTGTTGTCCAGCATAAAGGCAAATCGAGTGCGTCCTTTAAATAGGGTTTATGCTGAGGATTAAAGTGTTTCTTCGCTAAAAACATACTAATTATATTCATAAATAACGGTTTTATGGCTATAGAAAATTGCATAAATTAAAGTAATTGGTCCAGCCTCAGTCTTTGATGTGGCATTGATCATAGAACATTGGCGTAGTCCTGTTCCAGTTGCCGGAAACTCATTGAGGATATGAAACGGCTGAAACTCAACCAGGCCGAAAGCCCCATCAGGTCTTTGAACTGAGGCGGCAGGAAGTGTGGCGCTATTACTGTGCCTTCTTCAACCAGATCTACCAGTACCTTCATATCTTCGAGCATGGTTTTACCGCAAAAAAGCAGCGGAATACGATCCGGTTTGCCTTTGCTGACCGCGAGTCTCATGAAGTTATAGGTCAGTACGAAGCCTTTGATATAGGTGAGGTCTTTGGTAAACGGCATGCCATCTGAACTGCTGCCCCTGAATACCCGGCTACTGAGCGTATAGCTTTCCTCCAAATCCAGGCCTTTGTCTCTGAAGAAATGAAAGATGTCCATGAAGTCCGCGCCATCTTCGGCAAGCGTGATGGCGCGTACCCGGTTAATCAGGCGCATCAGCCGGTTTGGCGTGGAGCTGAAGGTTAATATCTCCATCAGTACTGCCAGTCCTTCCTGAGTTACAGTGGCAGAAGGCGGCCCTTTGCCAAGAAACGTGCAATAAGGTTGAGCCAGGCCATTCAGCGTAGTGCCCAAATGCACCCATATTTCGTGAACTTCAAGTACACGCAGGTCGCGCATATTGAATAAGGCATCCGCGCGCAATTTGATGTAATCGGTACCGGCAGCGGCATCTGCGACGATACCATCACTGATCATGGCGCGCAGGCCATCACCGGGAAACAGGCCTTCAATTTTTTCGTTGAGGATAGCTACCGCATCTTTCGCATTGATGGTTTTGGGTTCTTCAACCAGGAAATCCAGTTTCAACAATTGGGACAGCGTTCCTTCCATCATGCTGCCGAGATCGGCGATAGTCGGGTCACCAACATGAAAAACATCATGCGAAGAGCCGTATAGTTCCTGGGAAATATCAGAGAAGATAGGGGTTCCCCTGGACTCCAACATGCGCACGACGGACTGATATTCGCGGCAAATTCTGCGCATGATGACGCTAAGTGGGTTGAGCTGGCCCAGTGTACGCGCTAAATCCCGCTCAATTTGGTAGAACTCGCGTTTTTTCTCTGTTGGGTCAAAGCCTAACGGCCGCTGCAGATAATAATCGGGGTTCACGGATGGTGGTTTTTTGCATTTGCCATCGAAAAAAGCCTGCTTGACATTGTCATCCCATTTGATCGCGTCCAGAATGCGTATAGGCTGTTGAGCCTTGACGATACGGTCTGAAAGCATTTTGACTTCAGTCAGATAAGCTGATGGTTTAATGGCTTTTTTACGCATGTGTGTGTCGTCCGTTTGCGGTGCAGTGTTTAAATGGAAATAACTTGCAAGGGTCAGCCATACCAATAGCGGAACCAGCCCCAGTATATCAACAGATTGAGAAAGCCCAAGGGAATTCCGACTCGGGCAAACTCAAAAAAACCAAGTGTGGCCTGATGCTTTTCTGCATGTTGAATAATAATCACATTACTGGCTGCACCAAGAATAAGCAAATTTCCGGCGATAGTGCTGCCGGCCGCCAAGGCCATTAACGACTCAGGGTTCGGGTTCGCCAGCATCGGCAGATAAAGAGCCACCAGCGGCACATTGGAGATTAACTGACTGAGCAAAGTGCTTAGCAACATGATAGCCGGAACGGTAGTGAGGTCCATGTGTAAATCATTCACCAGTTGCTGCATGACTCCAGTTTGCCAAACGCTAGCCATCAACACAAACATCGCTGCAAAAAATAACAAGGTCGACCAGTCCAGGGTTTTTAATAACTGCACCCGGCCAGAGCTGAACAAAATCGGCGGCAAGGCGGCGATGATGGCGATATGACTCAATTCAAGATGCACTTGGCTGTGCAGACTACTCAAGATGATGTTAAGAACTATTAAGCCGACCAACAAAAACAAAGAGGCGCGGGCCAGTTTGGCCATTTTTTTATCAAGCAATTCCACCGGGTTATGGGTAAGCGGCATGCCGTTGATAAACTGTTGTCGATAAACCAGCCGTAAAACCAGATAGGTAACCCCTAAATTAATCAGCGTGGGAATGGCGAGCGCTTCAAAAAATGTCAGAAAAGGCGCGGGTAATCCACCCTGACTGGCGATAAGAAAATTCTGTGGATTTCCGATTGGGCTCATAACGCTGCCGATGGTGATGGCATAGGCCAGTGTTAATAACAGCAGTTTATTGTTGATGCCGTGTTCCCGTGCCAGTCGCACGACCAGCGGAGTACCTATAATGGCAAGCGTATCATTCATTAATAGCGCTGAGCTAAAAGCCGCACCGAACAAAATGCCCATAACCAATTGCGGCACTGATGTCATCCGGTTAAATAAATGATAGGCGAGGTAATACAGATAGCCACTGGCAACCAGCGCTTGACCGACGATAAACATGCCCAGCAGAAACAGCATGACATTCAGGTCTATAGCTTTTGCGGCATCGAGCCAGCTAATCTCTCCGCTAGCCAATACAATCACAGCGCCTCCGGTCATCGACTGCCATATCTTGATATTAAAATGACCGATTTTGCGCACTGCAATCAATGCAAATACCGCAACCAGCGTTAATACGGATATGTTCATTTCGTTCCTGATGATCTGTAAGTTTTTGTAATTTTACATTTTAACTTTAAATAACCTTATTAATTTCATGCTACTACATGGTTAATAAAAGGGAATCGTGGTTTGTGCAGAATATTTAAGATTAACTTAAGATTAAATGATCAGAATGACGCTATCTAGAGTTAACAAAATTGCAATATGACTGAACAGACCTTAAACAAACTGACTATGGAAGAAAGCGACATGGTTTCATCTCGACGCAAGTTCCTGAAGAATATGGCATACGGTTCTTTGCTGGCAATCGGCGGAACCGGGATTGCAAGCGCAAGGGTCAAACACGTAGCATCACATGCAGTGCTTAATCTGCACACTTCAGATTCACAACTTTATGGGTATAAGTCGTCTATCGGTGAGGAATTTTCTAAGCCATCATCTATCCGTGAGAAATTTTCCCGGCGCTTTGCCTCACATAAAGCACTGGCTTTGCATAATACGCATACCGGCGATCGGTTGAATTTGACCTATTTCGAGCAGGGCAACTACATTGAAGATGCACTACAAGAAATCAATCATCTGTTTCGTGACTACCACAATGGACAAACTCACCCCATTGATCCGGAATTACTGGATCAGTTGTACGATCTGAAGCTTAAACTTGATGTTAACAAGCCTTTTAATATTGTATCAGGCTACCGTTCTCCGGCTACCAATGCAAACTTACGTAAACATAGCGATGGTGTCGCAAAGAATAGTTTGCATATGCAGGGCAGGGCGATTGATATTCGTGTCGAAGGAGTAAACACAAGAAGAATTAGAAATGCAGCGCTTGCCATGCAGCGTGGCGGCGTTGGTTATTATTCAAGATCCGATTTTGTTCATCTGGATACAGGTAGTGTAAGAACCTGGGGTGGTTAGTTTTAAGATAATACTTGCCTCGTTATAACAACGAGGCAAGTATTCTTGCATCAAATAACGGTTATTTGATTAGCGCTTCTGATCTGGCTACAGAGCGGAGTTGATGAAAAGTGACTGATCAGACAGGTCTCTAGGTTTACTAAGAATTCCCAGCAAAACAGCATCATGACCGTAAATATCCGGATAAAACGCTAAGTTGTCATACTGGTCAAAAAATGACGTGGTATAGAAAAACAATACGGGTATCGGATTTTTCAAGGTTATCCGCTGCGTTTTTGGTGATTGCATGGCTAACTGGATAGCTTCTCTGTCCCATCCCGCCTGGTTTTTTAGGGCAAATTCAGCCAACCCTTCAGGGTTCTCGACACGCACACAGCCGTGGCTGAAATCTCTCCGTGATTTGCTAAACAAGGCATTCGCTGGCGTGTCATGCAAATAAACGTCTTCCGTGTTTGGGAAAATAAATTTTACCCTGCCCAATGCATTTTTTGTTCCCGGGCGTTGTCTGACTCTTAATGAGCCTTGTTTTAGCTGCTCAAATGATGACTCGGTTACAACCTGTACTTGATTGCCGGAACCGGTAACCATCTCCATATTTTGCTGGGCAAGATAATTAGGATTGTTATTTAATTTAGGCAATATTTCTGTTCTCAGGATACTGGTAGGCACGTTCCAGTAAGGCATGAAATCGATAAAGGTCATTTCCGCCATCAATACCGGCGTTTCAGTTTTCATTGCCCTGCCGACAACAACCTTCATGTTGATTATATTTGCGTTTGGTTGGTCAATGGAGTCAAACGCCCATAACTGGAAAGCTGGAATATTGACGACGACTGATGGCCCGTTACTGAGTTCAGGTAGCCAGCGCAGCCTTTCCATAGCCAATTCAATTTGCGTCACCCTTTGACTTAAAGGCACGTTGAGTGCAGCTACAGAATCTTTACTTATAATGCCGTCAGGGGGCAGGCCATGCCGTTGCTGGAATTTTTTAATGCCTTCAACGATGGCGCCTTTATAGCGTGAAGATTCTTTAAGGTTAACTTTTTCATTTTCGGGTAGATCGCCGATAGTGATCAAAAAGCGGCGCAGGTCCGCAATTTGCGGATGACTATCGCCGGGTCGCAGCGTTTTTTGAATGGACAGATTTAAAGGTGGCGTATTCGCGGCAAGTTGCCGATAAGTGGCTAATGCCTGCTTTAGCTTGTGATATTGTCTTAAATTTGGCTCTACGGATTGAGGTAATTGAGACAGCGTGCCTTGCTCCAGGCCGAGTTTAATCAGCGCTGGAAAATCAATTGACTTTTTTTCTCTTAATTTTAATTTAAAATTTATCCCCAGCGGATTCACCCGGCCATAATGCAAATCATGCATGAAACGCAGTAAAGAAATGCTGACGGCCGTATCATATAAAGCTAATTGCTGATAGTCATCCGACTCAAGTTGTAAGGCTGATTGCAGTTTTCGGCGTAGTGTTTCAGCATCGTAATTCGCTGGATTTAGGCCTTGTACAGATGCGTTCGCTAACAAATTGAGGGTATCGGTAATGTTTTTTTCTGAATCATCGCTGCCCAACCAGACCAATTCATGGCCGGTCATTTCATAAAGAGACTCAAGATCTTCCGCGCGATTTTTAAAACTCGAACGCATCAGATAAGGATGCTGTTTTGCAGCAATTATTGCGTTGATTTCTTTGGCTACACTGATTTCCTTGGATACACTGGGTACCTTCACTAGCTGATCCACAGCAATTTTTTTCTGCGTACAAGACAGTAATGGAAGGAATAAGAAAAGAAATATCAGTAATCGAGGCAAATAGGGTTTTATTTCGCGGCCTTGCTGAAAAAATAGTCTGATGGTATTGGGCATAATAAACTCAGTATTGTAATTATTTGCTAATGTAACTGCCTACATGCAATATAACGCATCTATGTTTACAAAAACCATATTTTACTTGGTTCATCGTATCCCCCTTGGCGCAAATGGGGTCTCACTTCAACAAAAAGGCAACGCAATGACAAGTCTCATTTTATGTAAAAATCTGGGGACTTAGATTTTAAGATGATACTTGTCTTGAAACTGCAAAGAGACAAGCATTTTTGTATCAAATAACGGTTATTTGATCCGTTCTTGCGGCGATAGAGTGTTGCTGATAAAAAGCCACCGATCAGACAAATCCCACGATTTATCAAGAACTCCCTGCAACACAGCGTCATGGCCGTAAATATCCGGATAAAACACTAAATTGTCATACTGGTCAAAAAATGACGTGGTATAGAAAAACAATACGGGTATCGGATTTTTCAAGGTTACCCGTTGGTTTTTGGGTGATTGCATGGCTAGCTGGATAGCTTCTCTGTCCCATCCCGCCTGGTTTTTAAGGGCAAATTCAGCCAGCCCTTCAGGGTTCTCGACACGCACACAGCCGTGACTGAAATCTCTCCGTGATTTGCTAAACAAGGCATTCGCTGGCGTATCATGCATATAAACGTCATTCTCGTTTGGAAAAATAAACTTTACCCTGCCCAATGCATTCTTACTTCCCGGGCGTTGTCTGACTCTTAATGAGCCTTGTTTTAGTTGTTCAAATGATGCCCAGGTTAGGGCCGAACCCTGTACCTGATTGCCGGAGCTGGTAACCATCTCCATATTTTCCTGGGCGAGATAATTAGGATTGTTAATTAATTTAGGCAATATTTCTGTTCTCAGGATACTGGAAGGCACGTTCCAGTAGGGCATGAAATCAATAAAGCGCATTTCCGCCATCAATACCGGCGTTTCAGTTTTCATTGCTTTGCCGACAACAACTTTCATATTGATTATGTTTGCGTTTGGTTGGCCGATAGCGTCAAACGCCCATAACTGGAAAGCTGGAATATTGACGACGACTGATGGTCCGGCACTCAGTTCAGGTAGCCAGCGCAGCCTTTCCATAGCCAATTCGATTTGCGCCACCCTTTGACTTAAAGGCACGTTGAGTGCAGCTACAGTACCTTTGCCTATAATGCCGTCAGGGGGCAGGCCATGCCGTTGCTGGAATTTTTTAACGCCTTCAACGATGGCGCCTGTATAGCGTGAAGATTTTTCAGGGATAACTTTTTCCCCTTCGGGGAGATCGTCGATAGTGATCAAAAAACGGCGCAGGTCCGCAATTTGCGGGTGACTATCGCCGGGTCGCAGCGTTTTTTGGATGGACAGATTTAAAGGTGGCGTATTCGCGGCAAGTAGCCGATAAGTGGCTAATGCCTGCTTCAGCTTGTGATATTGTCTTAAAATTGGTTCAACTATCTGAGGTATCTGAGACAGCGTGCCTTGTTCCAGGCCGAGTTTAATCAGGGCTGGAAAATCAATTGACTTTTTTTCCCTTAACTTTAATTTAAAATTTATCCCCAGCGGATTCACCCGGCCATAATGCAAATCATGCATGAAACGTAGTAAAGAAATGCTGAGGGCCGTATCGTATAAAGCTAATTGCTGGTAGTCATCCGGCTCAAGTTTTAAAGCTGGTTGTAGTTTCCGGCGTAGCGTTTCAGTATCGTAATTCGCAGGATTTAGTCCTTGTGCAGATGCGTTCGCTAACAAATTGAGGGCATCGGTAATGTTTTTTTCTGAATCATCATTGTCCAACCAGACCAATTCGTGCCCGGTCATTTTATAAAGGGTTTCAAGATCTTCCGCGCGATTCTGAAAACTCGAATGCATCAGGTAAGGGTGCTGTTTTGCAGTAATAATTGCGCTGATTTCCTTGGCTACACCGGGTTCCTGATCAACAACATCTTCTGCGTGCAGAGATTGTAAAGCTAGAAATAAGAAAAGAAATATCAGTAATCGAGGCAAATAGGGTTTTATTTCGCGGCTTTGCTGAAAAAATAAACTTGTGGTGATGGACATAATGAACTCAGTATTGTAAATATTTGCTAATGTAACTAGCTGAGTACAATATAACGTATCTTTGTTTGAAAAAACCATGTTTTACTACTCGGTTCTTCGTGCCTAATGGGCGCAGAAGGTGACTTAATTCAACAAAAGGGAAACGCAATGACAAGTCTCACTTTTTTGGGCGCTACAGGTCAGGTTACCGGCTCCTGCTATCTGCTGGAAACTGATTCCAGCCGTATACTCCTTGATTGCGGGATGTTTCAGGGTTCAAGAGAAACAGAAAAACAAAATGAAGCCGATTTCCCTTTCGATCCGGCCAAAATTGACGCGGTGGTTTTGTCACATGCCCATCTCGACCACTGCGGACGCTTGCCAAAACTGCTTAAAGATGGATTCAAAGGGATGGTGTTCTTAACTGAAGCCAGTTTCCCGCTGCTGGAGTTGATGCTGATGGATGCCGTCCATCTGCAATTAAGAGATACCGAATGGGAAAATAAACGCCGGGAACGCGCGGGTAAAAGCCTGCTTGAACCTTTATATACACAGGAAGATGTAAAGGCGTTACTGGCACTTCGAAAGCCCATAGCCTATGGTGTCGAAACTGCAATACTTCCTGATATCACTGTTTCTTTCCATGAGGCGGGACACATACTGGGTTCATCCATTGTGCGTTTGCGCATCAAGGATAAAGATAAAATCAAAACGCTGGTTTTCTCCGGCGATTTAGGCAACCCGCATTCTCCATTGTTACGTGATCCGGCAGTTTTAGACGAAGCAGATGTACTGCTGCTTGAATCCACTTACGGTGACCGGGACCATAAGCCGCTGGATAATACCCTGGATGAATTGCGCGAGGCGTTGGCAGAAGCCGCAAATAGCGGCGGTAATGTCATTATTCCGGCTTTTGCCGTGGGCCGGACTCAGGACTTGATTTACTGGCTAGGTAAAATTCAGCGTCAGGGCGGGCTGCCGCAGCAACAGATTTATCTGGATAGCCCTATGGCGATCAGTGCCAGCAATATCTACGCTGAAAATATTAACTTATTCAATATTGATGATCCCGAATTTACCAAAATTGCCCCCGGCGGCTGGCAGGCCTGGCTGCCGGGACTGATTTATTCGGAAACCGCCGAAGAGTCCATGGCCGTCAACCGTATTGCCGGTGGTGCAGTTATTATTGCCGGCAGCGGTATGTGCACCGGCGGGCGCATCCGTCATCACCTTAAATATAATTTGTGGCGGCGCAATGCGCATATCATCATCGCAGGCTTTCAGGCCGAAGGAACCTTAGGCCGGGCTATTGTTGACGGCAAAAAGTCACATTTGAAAATTCTGGGTGCTGAAGTCAATGTGGCTGCCAAGGTGCATACGTTGGGCGCGTTAAGCGCCCATGCCGATCAAAGCCAGTTGCTACAGTGGGCTGGATACTTTAAAGAACCTAAACCCCGTCTTTATTTAATACATGGCGAAAAAGCTGCGACTTTATCACTGCAAACCTGTTTTAAGCGCACGGGTTGGCATGCCAATATTCCTAAAGTGGGTGAGAGGATCACTATTTAATCATGGTCTGCGTTTTGGATTTGAATGCAGTTTTTGCCAGATTTGCATGTTTTTCTGTTAAGAAAAGCTAGAAGTTAGAGAACTTGATATAAAATACCGATAAATTGTGTGATTTTATCAAAATCTAGATAATGATTTCTGAAGCACACCACTATCGGTAATCAGGAGAATGTAATTAATGACGCAGCACAGCACGGCACAACAAGAATCATGTTCGATTCCATCAATGGCTTCATTACATTCTACATGGAATTGGAACCTATCTATTATTGATGCTCAGGGCTGGATAAAAAACCTATTTGCCAAACCTCGTGCCACTCGGTACCCGGTCAAAATGCTGCGTTACTGGTTTATGTACAACCTGATTCGAGAAGAGCAAAAACGACTGGCACGACCTATACGCGTATGTGAGATTGGCATTGACCGCGGGCAAATGCTGCGTTTTACGCGTGATGCCGGGTTTACTGATATTGCTTGCTGGGTGGGGGTTGATTATAGGCTGCAACCCGAACTACAAGAGTCCGGCTATACAAGACAGATCGAGGCTAATGTTGATCTGCCTGACTTTTCGTTGGATGAAGAATACGATGTGATCATCACACTTCATCTGCTTGAGCATCTGTTTGAGCCAGAACGATTAACTCATCGACTATCTGCTGCACTAGCACCTGGAGGGATTATTGTCGGCGGTTTTCCTGTTACACCAAAATGCCTGGAATCCTATTGGCAGAAGAGAATTCGTCTTACCGCGTCGAGCTTTGGCCACGTTAGCGTATTCTCACCACAACGTGTGAAAAGCATGGCGAATAGCAGGGGACTACATCTTGATTTTCTTTCTGGAGCTTATTTTCTTCGGAAAAGCGGATCATTTCTTGAGAATAGTAAAGCTTGGCTGCGACTTAATTTACTTTTTGGTGCGCTTTTCCCATCGCTAGGTGGAGAAATCTACTGGCAAATGCGTAAGTAAAATTTTCTTTGTTCATGTCCATCTCTAACTCTGCGTTTGACTTGGACACTCCGCAAACGCATCGTTCACGAACGATGCGCTTCGTACTTTGGCACATCCTGTTTCAGGCAAATTTAATGTTAGGGTAGAATCAGATAATAATTTTTTAGCACGAAGTCCTGTGGTTACAAGATATATGATTGTGGAGTTGTCATTAAGGATTGTTGCTGGATCGATTGAAGAAAGAGTAAGTCAGGAAAAACTCACGGATGAGTGGATTGTATTTGCAAAAGAAAGTAACGGTAATTATTAATTGGGCATTTGTTCACATGGGGCGGGGGATGAGAGTATTGCTATTAGCATTAAGTCCACTTGCGTGACTGAGTTCCCGTTTCTTTCAAAGTATTTCCCCTAAAATTGTAAGTTGGATTAGCCGCCTGGCAATTCGCCATAAACGGAGCCTTGAACCTGATCTCCGCACATCCATTCCTGGCAGTAAGCTTGGGAACCGACAAAAACAGTTTACAATATCACTGTATATTCTTTACCAGTTGTACCCTAAATAATCTATGAAAATCATTAATTTCCCCGTTGTTCACTCAAAGATTCATGCCCTGTTACTGATAATGCTTGTTATCAGCTTCGGCTCAACCGGAGTGTGGGCTAAAGATGGAGTGCCGGTTGCCGGGCAAAAAAGCGTAACCTTTGAAATAAACAAAGACAAGCTGAAGGCCAAAATTGAGGCTATCAATACCCGGGAAGGTCTTGATGAGGCAACGAAGTCCAAGGTGCTTAAGCTTTATCAATCGGCGCAAGATAATCTGAGTAATATTGAAGCTTATAAAGCGCAGGCTGCTAATTTTAAGATCGCTATCAAGCAATCGCCTGAAAAAACAAAAAAACTGCAAAAGGAAATTGAGCAGGCTCTGCTGAAGGTATCCAAGCAAAAGTTGGAGGATTTTAACCAGATACCTGTTGAAGAGCTTGAACAGCGACTTATTCTTGAGAAAGGAAAAATCAGCAATCTTGATGAGCAGCTAAAAAAGCTGGAAAGTGAGCTGATCGTGCAAAATAGCCGCCCACAGCTGATTCGTGAAGAAACGGTAGCGGCACAGCAGGATCTTGATGAGTCACAGAAAAAACTGGAACTCCAGCTGGGGCGCGCAGATTTAAAACTGGAGGTTGAAGCCCGGCAGATTTATCTCAATACGTTGATAGAGTCACGCACGGCTGAGTTAAAAATGCTCGAAGTTGAAGCCAGCAGCAATCCCGGCAGAGTCGAGTTGCTTAAAGCCGAGTATCAGTTGCTGGATATTCAAAAAAATGCGTTAAATCCGGTTGTAACGGCGATAGAAAATCTTACCTTTGAGCTGCGTCAGAAAGAGGCGAAACAGATGCAGGACGCACTCAGTCAGGCAGAAAAAGAGGTTTCCGGCAAGCACCCCCTCATTCAGGAAAGCACACGGGAAAATATCCAATATAGCCGGGATTTACAGGAAATCACTGCCAGGATTGAGCAATACAGTGAACAAAAAACCAAGGTAGAAGCGCAGTCCAGTGAAATTGAAACTGACTTTAAAAGCGCTGAAAAGAAAATCAGTCTGGCTGGCTTAAGTCCGGCGCTGGGCAAGATTTTACGTGAGCAGCGGCGTAATTTATCGATCCAGGATGAATTTGAGCAGCAGTCCCAAACCATTCAGAACGAAACAGCTGAAACCAGTCTTGCGCAATTCAAGGTTGAAGATAAACTGAAATGGCTGGTGGATGTTGATGCTGCGCTGAAGGACGTGATGAGCGAGCAGGTCGATCAAACTTTGCCGGTCGATCAGCGCATGATGATACAGGCTGAGTTGCGTGTGTTGCTTAACAGCCAGAAGGAATTGCTGAACAAGTTGGCCGTCGCTTATACAACTTATCTGCGTACTTTGGGCGATTTAGATTTTGCCAGGCAGCAAATGGTCACGCAGGCGAGTAAATTTGCGGTTTATCTGGATGAGCGCTTGTTGTGGGTGCCGAGTTCTGAGCCTATCAGCCTGGGTTTTATTGCTGACTTGTATCATTCAACGCAATGGCTGTTGTCTCCATTCAACTGGATGGCCCTGATTAAAGATAGCGTCATGCTGGCAATTCATAAGCCGTTACTGACCTTTGTGGCAGTAATGTTTTTTGTTGGTCTGCACCGGATCAGAAGCAGGGCGAAGTTACAGCTAGCGGCTATCTCCGGTAAAACGGATAGTTTTTATTGCACCTTAAGAGCCTTGGCATACACCTTATTGCTGGTGTCGCCCTTGCCGTTGCTGTTTACCTATTTGGGATGGTTTTTGAGTAGTGATCTTTCGGCGCAAGATTTTACTAAAGCTATCGGCGAGGGTTTACAGAGAGCTGCGCTGCCATTGTTCTTCATGCAGTTTTTTTATCGCTTGTTTGCATCCGATGGTATAGCACGTAAACATTTTCAATGGAAAAAAACCACAGCGAGTTTGTTGCGTAACCAGTTTGCCTGGATACGGTTTATTGCGGTTCCTGGAGTATTTTTAATTTCCAGCACCGGAGCATCAAAGTTTTCGGCGCATAGTGATAGTCTTGGTCGCCTGGCATTGATCATTATTATTGTTGCAACGGCTGTGTTTGCGGGTCGGGTGTTAAAACCTACTGGTGGATTATTGTATGACTATCTCAAGAAAGAGCCTGATGGATGGATAGCCAGGTTGCGCTATGTTTGGTATTCGGCAGTAATACTCATACCGGTAGTCATTATCGGCTTTGCTGTTGCTGGCTATTACTTGAGTGCACTGGAGTTACAGCAGCAATTAATTGTCACGCTACGGTTAATCTTTCTGACTATTATGATTCATGCCATGGTGTTCCGCTGGTTAACGCTGGTTAACAGGCAGTTGGCTATCACAAATGCCAGGCAAAAACGTAAAGCC
This sequence comes from Methylobacter sp., assembly GCA_041661895.1. GTDB lineage: Bacteria > Pseudomonadota > Gammaproteobacteria > Methylococcales > Methylomonadaceae > Methylobacter_A. The sequence continues at coordinate 24,786 of JBAZTN010000023.1, forward strand.
GCGGCGGCTACCGAAAAGCATTTGGCGGGATCAGAAGACCCTATGTTGCCTGTTGATGAGCAGCAAATCGATATCCCTAAAATCAATGCCCAAACCATAAAGCTGCTCAATGTTTTTATTGGCTTCACGTTGGTGGTCGGTTTCTGGATGATCTGGAAAGATATGCTGCCGGCTTTTTCTTTTCTGGATCGTATTGTGCTTTGGCAGCATCAGGTTACCGTTGATAATCAGGAAAGTTATCAACCGGTAACATTGACCAATCTCTTTTTGGCTGGATTGTATGTTTTTATTGCGGTAGTCTCGATGCGAAATTTTCCC
>JBAZTN010000024.1:0-24871 GCA_041661895.1 Methylobacter sp.
TAGCCTGACAATAAGCTATCAATTAGGTCGGTAGGGATGGGTTTTGATATGGTCATTTTGACTCCTTACAAAGTAAATGGCAGTTTCCTGCCTAATGACCGTTTACACAAAAATTCTTACACCCTCATCTCTTTTCCTTCATGGCAATTAATTGTTGGTAGCGGTATTTTTCCGGTTTGACCAAGCGGTCGGCTGGGTAATGCTGATCAATGTTGGGAAGCCGGTAATTTTTATTAAATCCGTCGACTCATTCGTAAAAATTGGCTTGCTCTGCCAATTTAACTGTCCAAACGTTACAATATGCGCTGATTTTAGTAAGCACAGTATTTTTCAAACGAGCATGGATATGGAAAAAATAAAAGTTCTTTTTGTGTGTATGGGCAATATCTGTCGGTCACCTACTGCTGAAGGCGTCTTTACAAAACTTATTAAAGAACAGGGAGTAGACGCGTACTTTGCTGTTGATTCGGCCGGCACGCATGCTCATCATGTTGGTGATGCTCCTGATTTGCGAGCACAAAAGGCAGCTATCGAGCGGGGGATTGAGTTGATGAATTTGCGGGCCAGAAAAGTCATTATGGGGGATTTTGAGGATTTCGATTTTTTGCTGGCGATGGATGATGACAATTATTCGATACTGATTGATGCCTGTCCTGAACAGCACAAAGACAAAATTAAATATTTTCTCGATTACGCGCCGCATCTGAATGAGCGCGAAGTTCCTGATCCCTACTATGGCGGGAAATACGGTTTTGAGAAGGTGTTGGATATGGTAGAAGAAGCCTCAGCCGGCTTTCTAAAAACATTACAGGAAACCGGAGCTATAAAATGGCAATAGTATCAAATACCGTAGGATATGCGGATGGTGATGTGTTGTTGGAAGCTTTTTTTGCTTTTGACGATTCAATTTCAGATCGCAGGCCTGCTGTTTTAATTAATCATGCCTGGGGTGGAAGAGATGATTTTGTTGCAGAGAAAGCCAAAAAACTTGCAGCCTTGGGCTATTTCGGCTTTGCGGTTGATATGTACGGAAAAGGTGTTTTAGGTTCAAGTCCTGAAGAAAACGCAAAACTCATGCGGCCGCTTATGGCTGACCGGGCAATGCTGCAGCAGCGGATGAAGGCTGCGCTATATGCAGTGAGGCTTCTGCCTTGGGTTGATGACAGTAAGATTGCTGCGATTGGTTTTTGTTTTGGCGGCTTGTGTGCGCTTGATCTCGCCAGAACAGGCGCCGATCTGAAGGGCGTGGTCAGTTTTCATGGTTTGTTGGATGCGCCAGATAATACGCAAGGTAATGCTGTTAAGGCCAAGGTTTTGGCTCTGCATGGTCATGATGACCCCATGGTTTCCGCTGAACAAGTTTTTGCCTTCGAACAGGAAATGACGAAGGCAGGCGCGGACTGGCAGTTGCATACTTATGGCAATACGATGCATGCGTTTACTAACCCTGTGGCTAATGATCCGGCATTTGGCACGGTCTATCAGTCCGATGCAGACAGGCGTTCATGGATAGCAATGGAAAACTTTTTAACTGAAATTTTTGTTTAATTTTTAAAGTATCAACACCTTCGACTCCCTATCGACTATTTGTTATAATCTTTAAGTTATTCATTATCATGTGGTCTCACTTAATACAAAGGGACTAGGATTATGTGCGTTTATTTAGTAAAGAAATCATGCCGGCATGGGTTGTTTACCGGTATTCATGTGTATATAGGGATCAATGTCAAACTTCGCTAAAGAAATAATACCTGTCAATCTCGAAGATGAGATGAAGCAGTCCTATCTCGATTACGCCATGAGCGTTATCGTCGGTCGAGCCCTTCCAGATGTCAGAGATGGCCTTAAGCCGGTTCACCGTCGTGTTTTATATGCGATGAGTGAGTTAGGTAACGACTGGAACAAACCTTATAAAAAATCGGCGCGTGTAGTCGGTGACGTGATTGGTAAATATCACCCTCATGGCGATACAGCGGTTTATGACACCATGGTACGTATGGCGCAGAACTTTTCTATGCGCTATATGCTGATCGACGGGCAGGGCAATTTCGGTTCGGTTGACGGTGATTCGCCTGCGGCGATGCGTTACACGGAAGTGCGCATGTCGAAAATTGCCCATGAATTGCTGGCCGATCTTGACAAGGAAACTGTCGATTTCGCGCCCAACTATGATGAATCAGAGTCCGAACCGAAAGTATTGCCGACCCGTGTGCCGACCTTACTGATTAACGGTTCATCCGGTATTGCGGTGGGTATGGCCACCAATATCCCGCCGCATAATTTATCTGAAGTGGTCAGCGCCTGCCTGGCGATGATCGATCAGCCTGATCTCACTGTGCATGACTTGATGGCTCATATTCCAGGGCCTGATTTCCCTACGGCGGCCATTATCAATGGCGCGTCCGGTATTTATAGCGCCTACACCACCGGGCGGGGAAAAATATATTTACGTGCACGCTGTCATTTTGAAGATATTGGCGACAGCAGTCGACAAGCAATCATCACTACTGAATTACCCTACCAGGTCAACAAGGCCAGGCTGTTAGAGAAAATTGCCGAACTGGTTAAGGAAGGCAAGCTTGAAGGCATTTCCGGTTTGCGTGATGAATCGGACAAAGACGGCATGCGTATGGTGATTGAGCTGCGCCGTGGCGAAGTGCCTGAGGTGGTGTTGAATAATCTGTACAAGCAGACGCAATTCCAGACGGTGTTCGGCATCAATATGGTTGCTCTGCTGGATGGTCGTCCGCATTGCATGAATCTCAGAGAGATTATCAGCGCCTTTATTAACCACAGACGAGAAATTGTTACCCGCAGAACGATTTATAACCTGCGCAAGGCTAGGGAAAGAGCGCATATTTTAGAAGGACTTGCGGTTGCTTTAGCCAATATTGACGAAATGATTGCGCTGATCAAAGCTGCGGCCACGCCGGCTGAAGCTAAGGTCGGTTTGTTGGTAAAAAACTGGGATGCAGGACTGGTCGCAATGCTGTTGGAGCGAGCCGATGCGAGTCGTTCAAGGCCGGAAGACTTGCCGGTAGAATTTGGTATTCATGCCGGAATTTACCGTCTGTCTGAAACCCAGGCTCAGGCTATTCTTGATTTGCGCCTGCATCGCTTGACCGGTCTGGAGCAGGACAAGATAGTCAATGAATACAAGCAGTTGCTGGAACAAATTGATGAGTATTTGTTTATTTTGAGCAGCGATATTCGTCTGATGGAAATTGTGAGGGAAGAGTTGGTTGCCATTAAGGAACAATACTCTGACGAACGCCGTACCGAAATCATGCAGGATTATTCAAATTTATCCGATGAAGATTTGATTACCGAAGAGGATATGGTGGTGACCATGTCGCACGAAGGTTATGTCAAGTCCCAGCCATTGAGCGATTACAAAGCGCAGCGTCGGGGCGGTCGCGGTAAATCGGCTACAGCAACCAAAGAACTGGACTATGTCGATAAGCTGATAGTTGCCAATACCCACGATACTATTCTGTGTTTCTCATCGCTGGGTAAAGTTTACTGGCTTAAAGTCTATCAATTACCTGTTGCAAGCCGCGCTGCAAGAGGCAAACCATTTGTTAATTTATTGCCGCTGGAACAGGACGAAAAAATTAATGCAATGTTGCCTATACGTGAATTTACCGATACTAAATTCATATTCATGGCGACCTCGGCGGGTACTGTTAAAAAGACGCCATTAAAAGAATTTGAGCGCCAACGCACTACCGGCAAGATCGCCATAGATTTAAAGGAAGGCGATACGCTCGTGGGTGTTGCTGTAACTGACGGCCAACAAAATGTCTTATTATTCAGCAGCACCGGCAAAGCGGTCTGTTTTAATGAAACAGATGTCCGCTCCATGGGTAGGACGGCGTCCGGTGTGCGCGGAATTCGTTTGCAGGAAGGGCAAAAAGTCATTTCCCTGATCATCGCGACCGAAGGCACGGTACTGAATATCACCGAGAATGGTTATGGCAAGCGAACCAGGCTGGAAGAATTTACCTGCCATAAACGCGGCGGACAGGGTCTGATTGCGATACAGACGTCTGCGCGTAACGGTGCTGTGGTTGGTGCTGTGCTGGTCAACGATAATGATGAAATCATGCTGATTACCGATGGTGGCACCTTGGTTCGTACACGCGTTGATGGCATCTCGGTGGTAGGCAGAAATACACAGGGCGTAACGATTATCCGACTGGATAAAAAAGAAAAAGTGATCGGCGTTGATCGTATTGAAGGATTAATCGGCGATGAAGACGAAGACGAGAACGAAGATGATGCTGTCCTGGATGATGATATTCTTTCAGAAGAGCCTGTAAATGATGCTACTGAATCTGATGAAGAGGCATAATGTCCAGAGTTTATAATTTTAGCGCAGGACCGTCTGCGCTCCCCGAACCAGTATTGCGTCAGGCTCGGGAAGAGATGTTGGAATGGCGGGATAGCGGCATGTCCGTTATGGAAATGAGCCATCGCGGCAAATATTTCTCCATTATTGCCGAAGAACTTGAAAGTGATTTTCGAACACTGCTCAATGTTCCCGAAAATTATAAAGTTTTATTCATGCAAGGCGGTGCATCGGCTCAGTTTTCGCTGATACCACAGAATATCTTGCAAGGCAAAACCAGGGCCTGCTACGTTAAGACGGGGGCATGGTCAGAAAAAGCAATAAGCGATGCACAAAACTATTGTGATGTAGTGGTCAGCGCCAGTTCAGAAGGGTCAAAATTCACCACAATTCCTGATTTTTCAAGCTGGGTATTGGATGATCAGGCAGCTTACTTGCACTATACTTCCAATGAAACCATTCATGGTGTGGAGTTTTCCGAGTTTCCAAACAGCAATGGCTTGCCGCTGGTTTCGGATATGTCATCAAATATTTTGTCACGTCAGTGTGATGTGAGTCGTCATGGTTTGATTTATGCCGGAACTCAGAAAAATATGGGACCTGCAGGTGTTACCGTGGTTATTGTCAGAGATGATTTGATAGGCGGTGCCAGTAAAGCGACCCCCCCGGTATTTAACTATGCGGAACAGGCAAAAAACAATTCCATGTTAAATACGCCGGCGACCTACAATTGGTATCTGGTCGGACTGGTGCTCAAGTGGTTGAAAGAGCAGGGCGGTGTTGAAGCTATCGAGCAACGTAATATTGCGAAAGCTGCGAAGCTGTATCAAGCCATTGATCAGTCTTCCTTGTATCATAATCCTGTGGAACTCGCCTGCCGTTCAAGAATGAATGTGCCGTTTATTTTGGCAGACGATGCTTTGGATAAGCCATTCCTTGCGGCAGCGGAAGCGAATGGACTATTTGAATTAAAGGGCCACCGTTCGGTTGGCGGCATGCGTGCAAGTATTTATAATGCGATGCCGGAGGCTGGCGTGCTTGCTTTATGTGATTTTATGTCAGAATTTGAAAGAACCCATTAATCAAGAGCAGCAACAATGACATCAGTCACCCCCCTTTCTGAATTAAGAGACAAAATTGATGCAATCGATAAGCAGATTCTGCAATTGATTAATCAGCGTGCATCTTGCGCAGTGGAAGTTGCCCAAACCAAGATTGCACAGGGTGAACAGGGTAGTTTTTATCGCCCCGATCGTGAGTCGCTGGTTTTAAGACGCATTAAAGAATTAAATCAGGGTCCGTTGTCTGATGATACTGCCGTGCGTTTTTTCAGAGAGTTGATGTCAGCTTGCCTGGCCTTGGAAAAACCGTTGGAAGTTGCTTTTTTAGGGCCCGAAGGCACATTTACCCAACAGGCAGTGTTTAAGCACTTTGGCCATGCGGTTAAAACTGTTCCGTCTGCAACGATTAACGAGATTTTTAGTGCTGTGGAGAGCGGGAATTGCCATTTTGGCGTTGTTCCGGTTGAAAATTCTACCGAGGGCGTCATCAGTCATACGCTGGACAGGTTTTTGAGTTCTCCGCTGAAAATATGCGGTGAGGTTGAAATCAGAGTGCATCAAAATCTGATGGGCTTGGTCGACAGTTTGGATGAAATCACCGAGGTTTTTTCTCATCAGCAATCACTGGCGCAATGTCGTCAGTGGCTGGATAAGAACCTGCCGAATGTTAAGCGCACTGCGGTCAGCAGCAACTCTGAGGCGGCAAGGCTTGCTTCGGTTAATAAACATGCGGTAGCGATTGCCGGTATCGTCGCGGCTGAAGTTTATGATTTAACTATTATCGAAAACAATATCGAAGATGAACCCAATAATACCACCCGCTTTATTATTATTGGTCAGCAAGTGTCTTCTTCTACGGGCAACGATAAAACCTCGCTGGTAGTGTCCACAGGCAACCAACCGGGGGCTTTGCACAGGATACTTGAGCCGTTTGCTAAATTCGGCATTGGTATGGTTCATATCGAGTCCAGGCCTTCACGCCAAGGCTTATGGGATTATGTCTTTTTTATTGATATTGAAGGGCATTGTGAGGATAAAGATGTTGCTCAGGCCCTGGAAATATTAAAAGGCAACGTTAATATGCTCAATATATTGGGTTCTTATCCTAAAGCCGTTCTTTAACTATTTCCTCATCTTTGCGGCATTGATGTCGCTGTCTTCTGATTAGAACTCATGAATAATACTGATAAAATTTATAATCTTGCCATACCCGGTGTTCAGCAGTTAATTCCTTATAAACCAGGCAAGCCGATTGAAGAGCTTGAGCGTGAATTGGGCCTGACCCGGATTATTAAGCTGGCATCTAATGAAAATCCATTAGGTCCAGGGAAAAAAGCACTGGAAGCCATACAGGCAACCTTACCGCAACTGGCTTTGTATCCAGATGGTAATGGCTTTAATTTAAAGCAGGCGTTATCAAGGCAATATGCTGTCGATATGTCCCAGATTACGCTGGGCAATGGATCCAATGAGATTCTGGAACTGGTGGCCCGGGCGTTCCTAAGGCCGGGACTTGAAGTGATTTTTTCGCAGCATGCCTTTGCTGTATACCCTATAGTAACTCAGGCAGTCGGTGCTACTGCAGTTGTTGTGCCCGCTTTGAATTACGGTCACGATCTGGATGCCATGCTGCAAAGTGTTACCGACAAAACACGTGTTGTTTTTATTGCTAATCCAAATAATCCAACCGGCACGTTGCTGAGTCAGGCAAGTGTAGAAAGTTTTATAAGTGCATTACCAGAAAGTTGTGTCTGTGTGCTTGACGAAGCGTATTTTGAGTTTGTGCGTACGGTTGAGTCGGTCAATTCAATAGATTGGCTGAAAAAGTATTCTAATTTAATAGTTACTCGTACTTTCTCCAAAGCCTACGGTTTAGCCGGGTTACGAATGGGTTACGGTTTGTCCAGTCCGCAGATGGCCGACATATTGAATCGGGTACGCCAGCCTTTTAACAATAATACGCTGGCATTAGTTGCTGCCGAAGCCGCCTTGACTGATTTTGAACATTTGCAAAACACCATTGAGGTTAATACACAGGGGATGCAGCAATTGACTGATGGATTTAAGGGCTTGGGATTGGAGTGGATTCCATCGGCCGGTAATTTCGTATCGGTTGATTTAAAACAGCCGGGGCAGCCACTTTACGAAGCCTTGTTGCGCAAAGGGGTTATTGTCAGGCCTGTGGGTAATTATGAACTGCCCAATCATCTGCGAATCAGTATTGGCACAAAAGAAGAAAACCAGATATTTCTTCAGGCGTTAACAGAAAGTCTGAAAAATGTTTAACCGGCTTTGTATTATCGGCGTTGGCTTGATTGGCGGATCAATCGCCCGCGCAGCGCGTCAGCGCGGTTTATGCAACAGCATAATCGGATATGGTCGGCAGCAGGATTTGCAGAATCTGGTAACCGCCAAGCGACTGGCGGTCATCGATGACTATACGCTGGATATTGAGCAGGCGCTTAAAGGCGCTGATTGTATTGTGATTGCGACACCGGTCGGTTCCATCGAAACTATTTTAGGCCTGCTTAAGCCTTTTTGGTCAGATCAGGCCATTTATACCGACGTGGGCAGCACCAAGAGCAATGTCATCGCTGCCGCAGAGCGGGTTTTTGGAGCGGTGCCTGATAATTTAGTACCAGCGCACCCGATCGCTGGTGCGGAACAAAGCGGTGTGGAAGCGGCTGTAGACGACTTGTTTTTGAACAAACGCCTGATTATCACGCCCGTCAGTAATACCAAGCCTGAAGCATTAGAAAAAATCCAATGCTTTTGGGAACAGCTGGGTTCTACGGTATCGGTGATGGATGTGCATCATCATGATGCCATTTTGGCGGCAACCAGTCATTTGCCGCATATACTCGCCTTTGCTTTGGTGGATATGCTGGGACGAAAAGACGAGCAGAGCGAGATATTTAAATACGCCGCCGGCGGATTCAGGGATTTCTCCCGCATCGCATCCAGTGATCCGACCATGTGGCTGGACATTTGCTCGGCCAATAAAAATGAAATAATCCCTTTAATTCAACAATTAAAAGAAGAGCTGGATAAAATAGAACGTACACTGAAAAACAATGATGGCCAGCAGCTTTTTGAAACCTTTACGTATGCCAGAAATGCACGGCAGCGCTTTCTAGATCAGTTCGATAATTAATATGTCAAAATCAATAACATTTGAAGTTCAACCAGGCGGCCGATTACAAGGCGAGGCACGAGTCCCGGGCGATAAATCCATATCGCATCGCTCCATTATGCTGGGATCGCTGGCTGAAGGCATTACCCATGTGAAAGGTTTTCTTGAGGCCGAAGATGCGATGGCAACGTTGCAGGCTTTTCGGGATATGGGTGTTGAAATTGAAGGTCCGGTTAATGGCTGCGTGACCATACACGGAGTCGGCAAACACGGGCTAAAAGCGCCTAAAAATGAGTTGTATCTTGGAAACTCTGGTACATCAATGCGCCTATTGAGCGGCTTATTGGCTGGGCAAGCATTCAACTCCGTATTAACCGGTGACAAATCATTATCCGGCAGACCCATGAAGAGGGTTACGGAGCCACTGGCTGCAATGGGCGCCGATATTAAAACAACAGAGCAGGGCACAGCGCCATTGCGCATTACCGGAAAGGCGGGGCAGCTGTCCGGTATTGATTACGTTATGCCAATGGCGAGCGCTCAGGTCAAGTCGTGTCTGTTGCTTGCGGGCATGTATGCGCAAGGCGTAACCAGTGTTACCGAACCCGCGCCTACTCGTGACCATACTGAGCGCATGCTGTCGGGATTTGCCTATCCGGTAAATCAGCAGGGCAATAAAGTCAGTATTACTGCTGAAGGGCATTTAAAAGCTACTGATATCGATGTGCCTAGCGATATATCATCGGCCGCTTTTTTCCTGGTGGGAGCTTCAATTGCACTGGGCTCTGATCTGCTGTTAAGGCATGTCGGCATTAATCCTACACGCACCGGGATCATCGATATACTCAGGTTGATGGGAGCAAATATTGAGGTTCTTAACGAGCGCATTGTTGGTGGAGAGCCGGTAGCCGATCTGCACGTTGTTTATAGTCCCCTGAAAGGCATAGATATTCCTGAGCAACTGGTGCCGCTGGCTATTGATGAATTTCCTGTGTTGTTTATTGCCGCCGCCTGTGCAGAAGGTCAAACACGATTAACCGGAGCGGAAGAGCTTAGGGTAAAAGAATCAGATCGCATTCAAGTGATGGCAGACGGGTTGCAGATATTGGGTGTAGATGCCCAGCCTACCGAGGATGGCATGATTATTCAAGGTGGTTCGATTGGCGGCGGTGAAGTTATATCGCATGGTGACCACAGAATTGCCATGTCATTTTCAATTGCCGGATTACGGGCCGATGCACCGATTATCATTCGTGATTGTGAAAACGTGAATACATCATTCCCTGAGTTTAGAGAATTGGCAAAGCGCTTAGGCCTTGATCTTGTTTGTAGGGAAGAATAATGAATATCCCCGTATTGACGATTGATGGTCCTAGCGGTGCTGGTAAAGGTACGGTTAGCAGGGCGGTGGCGAAAAAGCTGGGCTGGAATTATCTGGATAGTGGTTCTATCTATCGTTCACTGGCAATTGCGGCGTTAAAACAGGGTGTTGACCTGGACAATGAAGCTGAGGTAGCAAAAGTAGCGCAAGCAATGACGTTAGAGTTCGACTGTGGCGATGAGTTAATTGTCAAGTTGAACGGTGAGGATATCACTCCTCAATTAGGCCTTGAAAGTACAGGTAATGCAGCGTCAATTGTTGCTGCATATCCTGATGTCAGGCGTATTTTGTTGCAAAAACAGAAAGATTTCAGGCGATTGCCTGGGCTGGTCGCAGACGGGCGTGATATGGGGACGGTAGTCTTTCCCGACGCTGAAATAAAGGTATTTTTAACGGCTAGTGCGGCTGAAAGAGCTCAAAGACGATATAAACAGTTGATGGAAAAAGGGATTTGTGCTAATCTTGCTATCTTAACAGATGAAATAGAAGAACGTGATCGCCGCGATACGGAGCGTAAGACCTCCCCATTGGCAATGGCTAGCGATGCGCTTTATATTGATTCTTCTGATATGACACTAGATTCTGTTATTGATGAAGTACTGAATTTAATCCGTTAAGGATTTTTTATGTGGCCATAAAAAATAGTTTTTGTGGTCTTTTTTAACTTTGATAAAGAAAAGGCTTGTTCGTGTTTCGACAGGCGTGGGAAAAATAAAATGAGCGTAAGCTTTGCTGAATTATTTGAAGAAAGTCTAATCAAGACAGAAATGCGTACTGGCGCTATGTTAATAGGTACGGTTGTCGATATCGAAAACGATATGGTCATTGTAAGTACTCATTCAAAATCGGAAGGCGTCATTCCAAAATGGCAGTTTCTAAATAACAATGGTGAATTAGAAGTTGCTATTGGCGACGAAGTTGAGGTCGCCCTTGATTTATTTGAAGACGGCTTAGGTGCTACGCTGCTTTCCCGCGATAAAGCGAAGAAAAATAAAGCCTGGTCTGAACTGGAAACCGCTTTTGAAAAACAAGCAACAATCATTGGTCAAATTACCGGTAAAGTTCGCGGTGGTTTCACAGTGTCTGTTGGCGCATTACGTGCTTTCTTGCCTGGTTCACTGGTTGATGTTCGCCCAATCAGAGATACGACTTTCCTGGAAAATCGTGATCTGGAATTCAAAGTTATAAAGATCGATCAAAAACGTAATAATGTTGTTCTGTCTCGTCGTGCAGTTGTAGAAAAAGAATACAGCGCAGAAAGAGAAGAATTACTGAAAACGCTGGAAGAAGGCGCAGTCGTAACCGGTGTGGTTAAAAACCTGACTGATTATGGCGCATTTATCGATCTTGGCGGTATTGACGGTCTGTTACACATTACTGATATGGCATGGAGACGCGTACGTCATCCGTCTGAGTGTGTTGAAATCGGTCAAGAAATAAAAGTTAAGGTCCTGAAATACGACAAAGAGAAAAATCGCGTTTCATTAGGCATGAAGCAAATGGGTGAAGATCCATGGCAAAACATCGCCCGTCGCTACCCTGCAGGCACACGCGTATTCGGTAAAGTAAACAATCTGACTGATTATGGTTGCTTTGTTGAAATTGAAGAAGGCGTAGAAGGCTTGGTTCACGTTTCTGAAATGGACTGGACCAATAAAAATGTTAATCCTTCCAAACTTGTTCAATTGGGTGATGAAGTTGAAGTCATGGTTCTGGAAATCGATGAAGAACGCCGTCGTATTTCTTTAGGCATGAAACAGTGCAAAACCAATCCTTGGGATGAATTTGCTGCAACACACAACAAAGGCGACAAAATCTCTGGAAAAATCAAATCTATTACTGATTTCGGAATTTTCATTGGTCTGGACGGTGGCATTGATGGCCTGGTTCATATGTCTGATATTTCTTGGGCAGAAGATGGCGAAGCATCAGTTCGTGACTTCAAAAAAGGCGACGAACTGGAAACTGTCATCTTGGCGGTTGATTCAGAACGTGAACGTATTTCTTTAGGCATTAAACAACTTGAACAGGATCCTTTCCAAAACTTCCTGGCTACTCACGAAAAAGGTAGTCTGGTAAAAGGAACTATTAAAGAAGTTGACGCTAAAGGTGCGGTTGTCACTTTGGCCGATAATGTTGAAGGTTATTTACGTGCTTCAGAAATTCAGCGTGATCGCGTTGAAGATGCCCGTACCTTGTTAAAAGAAGGCGATGAACTGGAAGCGAAATTTATTGGCGTAGATAAGAAAAGCAAAACCATTTCTTTATCTATAAAAGCTAAAGATACCGATGAAGAGTCTCATACTATTAAAGATTATTCACAGCCATCAGTAGGTACTCCTACCTTAGGTGATATCTTTAAACAAATGGAAAAATAAAAATCATAAGGGGTATGTATAAAGTTACATACTCCTTTAAAATTTTATTTGTTTTCGCAGGATAGAATGTGACGAAATCCGAACTAATTGAAGCTCTTGCTAAGCAACAACCTCATCTGGCTCTTAAAGATGTAGAGATAGCTGTAAAATGCATTATTGAGCAAATGAATCAGGCATTATCTTCTGGCGAAAGAATAGAGATTAGAGGTTTTGGTAGTTTTTCTCTACACTTACGACCACCTCGTATGGGGCGTAATCCAAAGACTGGTGAATCTGTAGCATTATCAAAGAAATATGTGCCACATTTCAAACCAGGAAAGGAGCTTCGAGACCGAGTAGATGCTTCTCGCGAGAAATGTAAAATAATTGATTAATTGTTGATTAAAAAAAGCTCCGCAAAATTGACTTGTGGAGCTTTTTTTTTTGAGTGCAAAACTGGGTGTGATTACTTAAGCACCTCCTATGCCCCCCCATTTTTGCTTAAGCTGCTGTTTGTTCAATGCCAGCCATTGGATAGCGATGATCGGAATGGCAGATTCTATCTTTTGATCTGCCAGCATTTTATAAACTTCATCGAAATCAACAGCGCGTACCAGTATATCTTCATGCTCGTCGTCCAGACCATGAATACCATTGACATTTTTGCAATCCACTTTGCCACAAAACAACGTAATCTTTTCAGACGATCCACCGGGAGTGGTGAAAAACTCATTGATAACCATCAATTCCTGAATTTCACAACCAGCTTCTTCTAACGATTCTCGATAAGCGACTTCCTCTGCGGTTTCGCCTTCTTCTATGGCTCCGGCAACAATTTCCAGTAGCCAGGCCTTATCAGGTTGTAAAATGGCGCCTGCTCTGAACTGCTCGATAAGGACAACTTTATCGGCATGCGGATCGTATAACAAAACAGCAACGCAATTTCCGCGCATAAACAATTCACGATCTATTTCAGCACTCCAGCCACCCGCATACAGGGTATGCTTAAGACGATACTTTTCCATGCGGAAAAATCCCTGATAGACGGTTTTCTTATTGAGAATTTCAAACTGTTTACTCATGCTTTCCTTTGTACTCGACTTTATAAATTACGCCTAGCTTGTCATCGCTAATCAACAAGCTGCCATCCGGTATTTCCAGAATATCAACCGGGCGTCCAAGCACTTTTCCGTCATTGGTTAACCAGCCACTGATAAACGCCTGTTCTGAAATAGGATGATCATGTTTGAATTTCACTAATGCAACGCGGTAGCCATGCGGTTCAGACCGATTCCATGAACCATGCTGTGCAACAAACAATTGATTTTTAAAATCGGTTGGGAACTGGTTGCCCCGATAAAAACGCAGTCCTAATGACGCCATATGTGCCTTAAATTTCCATGCCGGTGCAGTAAATTGCTGGCATTTTTTATCCGCTGCAAACTCGGGATCGGGAAGGTCTCCACCATGGCAGTAAGGATAACCGAAGTGTTCTCCGGCAACAGACCATTTGTTCAGTTCATCTGGCGGTAGATCATCGCCCAAATAGTCGCGCCCATTATCGGAAAAAAACAAAGCACCAGTCCCTGGTTGCCAATCAAAACCTACGGTATTCCTGATGCCTCGGGCAATAATCTCAAAATCGCTGCCATCCGGATTTAACCGGACCAGCGATGCATAAATTGGTTTTTCAGGATTGCAAATATTGCAGGGAGCGCCGACCGCAGTGTACAGTTTGTTGTCGGGGCCAAAGCGAAGATATTTCCAGCCGTGATGCTTGTCTGACGGGAATTTATCATAGACTACAGTGGGCTTGGGCGGATTTGATAAGTTTTGATTAATATGGTCAAAACGGATAATGCGATTAATTTCCGCCACATAGAGAGCTCCGTCTTTGTAGGCAACGCCATTAGGCATGTTTAGATTGGTTGCGATAATATGACGTTTGTCGGCTATGCCGTCACCATCGCTATCCTCCACTGCGTAGACAGTGCTATCCCTTCCTGTTCCAACAAAAACAACGCCCTTGTCACCTAAGGCCAAGCTTCGTGCATTTGGTACGTTATCGGAATAAATAGATATAGTGAAGCCGGCAGGTAAATGCAGTTGTTTTAGAATATCCTGGTAATTGCTTTGCTGCGCAAAGGCTAACCAAGGGTTAATTAAAAACAAAGCGAACAATATTACTTTTATAATATGCATGGGAATAACCTCCATCAATCAACTTTAAGCTATATTATCATTATTAGGAGGGTTGGAATGTGTTATTCAACCCCCATATAAATCAAACCTTAACTTATATAACAGGCTCTATAACATATGATGCGTATTTTTCTTTTTCTGGCTACCAATATTGCAATAATGATTGTGATCAGCGTTGTCTTTAGTCTTTTGGGCTTAAGCGGCACTTTAGATGCGCAGGGCATTGATCTTAACCTTAACGCTCTTTTGGCCATGTCGGCTGTGATCGGTATGACCGGTTCATTCATTTCTCTGGCAATGTCGAAGTGGTCTGCAAAAAATGCGATGGGCGTTCACGTCATTGAGCATCCACAAAACCAGACTGAACAATGGTTGGTTAACATCGTGGCTAAACAGGCCAAACTTGCAGGAATCGGTATGCCAGAAGTCGGTATTTTCCAGACACCTGAATCCAATGCATTTGCTACCGGCATGAGCAGAAACAGCGCGCTGGTAGCGGTTAGCACCGGTTTGCTGCACAACATGAATGCTGATGAAGTTGAAGCGGTCGTCGGTCATGAAATCAGTCATGTTGCAAACGGCGATATGATAACGATGGCCTTAATGCAGGGTGTGGTAAACACTTTCGTCTACTTTTTTGCTACTGTCATCGGTCACGTTGTTGATCGTGTTGTTTTTAAAACCGAGCGGGGCTACGGTCCGGCTTATTACATCACTCAGATGGTTGCCCAAATCGTATTAGGATTACTGGCCTCCATGCTGGTTATGTGGTTCTCTCGTTACCGAGAGTTCAGGGCTGATGCAGGTGGTGCAAACCTGGCCGGGCGCGAAAAAATGATCGGCGCTCTTCGTGCATTACAGCGTGGACATGAGGCGGAAGACCTGCCTGGACAATTAGCGGCCTTTGGCATTAACGGTGGAGGCATGAGCAAGTTGTTTATGAGCCATCCACCATTAGAAGAGCGCATAGCAGCGTTACAAAACAACCGTTAATACACAAGCTCATACAATGCCGGACAGCTTGCTGTCCGGCTTTCTATTATAATTCAGCATCAATACTTCGGTTTTCTCCAAACCTTTCCTTATGACCAATAGTTGCGCCATTGGGTTTTCAGTTGAAATGATTGAAAGCACTCACAGATCTATATATTTATAAAATGAAAGAATTATTGAACAAAAGCTTTATCACTAATTTTATCTCCGTTGTAATTATTGCCGTCGGCTATATTTCCCCGGTGCAGCAGGACTTAATCAAATCCATAGGTTTTTTTGCGCTTTCCGGGGCAATTACCAATTGGTTGGCTATTTACATGTTATTTGAGAAAGTACCTTTTTTATACGGTTCAGGAGTGATACCAGATCGGTTTGAAGAATTTAAATGCTCTATCAAACAGCTCATGATGCAGCAGTTTTTTACTGCAAACAACATCGAACAGTTTATAGAAACTGAGGAACAACAAGGCATAACACTGTTAAATCTGGAGCCTTTGTTGAATGCAGTCGATTATGACAAGGTTTATGAGGGGTTGGTATCGTCGATCATGGGTTCTTCTTTTGGCGGCATGCTGATGATGATGGGGGGCGAAGAAGCCTTAGTGCCTTTGAAAGAGCCGTTTACTGCAAAAATGAAAAACACCCTGACTGAAATGGTTGAATCTGATCGATTTAAAGCAGCTCTGAAGCAGGGTTTAGATGCTCACAAAATAGGTGAAGATATTATCGGTAAAATTGAAACAGTAATCGATAAGCGCTTGAGTGAATTAACGCCGCAACTGGTTAAAGAGATGGTTCAGTCCATCATTCGCGAGCATCTTGGCTGGCTGGTTGTGTGGGGCGGCATTTTTGGCGGCCTGATGGGCGCACTATTCGTTTTTGCATGATGGAAGCCGTGGAACTAGCTTTTGAGGAATTTGGCAGTCCGGATAATAGCCCGCTTATTATTCTGCATGGTTTTTTCGCGTCTTCTCGCAACTGGCGGCAAATAGCGGAAAAACTGTCAGTCAAATTTCATGTGTACGTGCTGGATATGCGCAATCATGGCGCATCTCCGCATCATCCGGTAATGGATTACCCTGTCATGGCAGGGGATTTGTTACGGTTTATGGAAAGCCGAGGGTTGGAAGCTGCCAATTTTCTGGGACATAGCATGGGCGGCAAGGTTGCCATGTGGTTTGCACTTAATCATCCTGACATTGTAGATCATCTGATCGTCGCTGATATCGCACCAGTCAGTTATAAGCACAGCTTTGACAGCACCATACAGGCATTAAAAGCACTGCCGCTAGCGGAAATCAGCAATCGAAAGCAAGCAGAGGAACTACTTGCTTCGGCTGTCCCTGAGCTAAGCTATCGCCAGTTTCTGTTGCAGAATCTTTTGCTAAAAAATGGCGAGTATTGCTGGAGAATAGATCTGGATATTTTTTACCAAATGGCACCGAATATCGTAGCCTTTCCTAGTGCGGCTCATTTAGATCCTTTTGCTGGAAAAACGTTAGTTATTACAGGGGCTGACTCAACTTATGTCAAGGTAGAAGATGTAAGTGTGCTCTTCCCAGGGGCATCGATCAGCACCATTGCCAACGCCGGGCATTGGCTGCATGTACAGCAACCGGATGTTTTTACGGAGTTAGTGGAGAAATTTTGTACAACACAGGTATAAAAACCACCTTTTCTGCCGAAAAGAGATATCCTAAAATGATAAGATGATGAGTACGATGTTCTTACTTTATTAAAAAAATGGAGAGGCGTTCGATTGCATGAACAGGTGATTGCTCCTGCATCATTCATGGACTTATACAATATCTGCATGCACCTCATATTGTGTGGATTATGTGGAACCATGGCTGAGGGAAGGGCGCACACCAAGAGTTGGCGATGCGGGAGCAATTGCCGGGTTAAAAACTATAAGATTCAATGACAAATTTTATTGTCATTAGACAATAAAATTTTAGGAGAACACATGCTCAATAAGGTTATGTTGATTGGAAATCTGGGTGCAGACCCTGAAGTTCGCTATATGCCAACTGGCGGCGCAGTAACAAATATCAGTTTAGCTACAACAAGAAGGTGGAAAGACAGGCAAACGGGTGAAAGAAAAGATGCTACGGAATGGCACAGAGTTGTATTTTTTAACCGATTGGCTGAAGTGGCGGGAGAATATTTAAAAAAGGGCAGCCAAGTCTATATAGAGGGACGTATCCAAACGCGTAAATGGCAGGGTCCGGATGGTCAAGACCGCTACTCTACTGAAATTATTGCCGAAGAAATGCAAATGCTGGGCAGTCGTAGTGGTGGCACTACCAACTTCGGCGGTGATCAGCCACAGGCCGGATATTCAGTGCCATCATCAAAATCAACCAATCAACCTCAGCAATCAGCACCTCAATATAATTCAGGAGCTACGCCTCCACCACCGCCAGATTATGACGATTTTGACGATGATATTCCGTTTTAAAAACCAAGAAAGAAGAAAGCAGGCAATCAACCCGCAAAAAATAGTCAGCACCGTTTAAGGAACAAGTTCTTGAGTGCGAAGCCATACATGGAGGGAATTTTTTGATTCGTGCAGAAGCAAAGCGCCATGTATTCGACTATATTGAAGTTATATTGCAATTGCAAAAGGCTGCACTCAGAATCAGGTTATCTCCGCCGAGAAGCCTTTGAAGTCAAAATGGTCCTTGGCTAAGTGTCCATATAATCAAGGCAAGATCAAAAACGAGAGGCGGTTAGTTTTTTGTAAATTGTTTCTATGCTTATCTATAATGAAATGGAGAGTGAATTTTGAGGATATTGGTAACAGGGGCGGCCGGGTTTATAGGTTCAGCGCTTTGCATTAGATTGTTAGAGCGTGGTGATGAGGTCGTTGGGATAGATAATCTTAATGACTATTATGATGTTAATTTGAAGCTGGCAAGATTGGAACGGTTGCGTGGTTACGAGCGATTTAAATTTATAAAACTTGAAATTGCGGATAAGCAAGCGGTAGAGAATCTTTTTGCCAGGGAGAAGGTGCAAAGAGTTATGCAAATGGCGGCTCAGGCAGGTGTAAGGTATTCGATAACCAACCCGCATGCTTATATAGACTCTAATATAGTCGGCTTCATCAATATTTTAGAAGGATGCAGGCATAATGCTGTCGAGCATTTGGCGTATGCATCATCCAGCTCCGTTTATGGGGCAAATACCAAGATGCCGTTTTCAATCCATGACAATGTCGACCACCCGGTTTCGTTGTATGCGGCCAGTAAAAAAGCCAATGAATTGATGGCTCATACCTATAGCCATCTCTATCATCTTCCGACAACCGGCTTGCGCTTTTTTACAGTTTACGGTCCATGGGGAAGGCCGGATATGTCACTGTTCATGTTTACCCGTAATATTATCGAAGGAAAACCGATAGATGTATTTAATTACGGCAATCATCGCCGTGATTTTACGTATATAGACGATATTGTTGAGGGTGTTATTAGAGTTATTGATAAATCGGCACAAGTTAATCCAGGTTGGGCAGGTGAAAATCCTGATCCGGGTACAAGCATGGCCCCTTACCGGTTATATAACATAGGTAACAATAATCCTGTTCATCTGCTAAAGTTCATTGAAACGCTAGAAAAATGTTTAGGTAAAGAGGCTATAAAGAATATGCTCCCACTGCAGTCTGGGGATGTTCCTGATACCTATGCGGACGTTTCGGATTTAGTGAATGATTTGGGGTATAAACCTGCAACATTACTCGAAGACGGTATAAATAATTTTGTTAAATGGTATAAAGATTTTTACAGGGTTTGATTGATACTGCCCTGAGTAGCCGCCGCCTGATACCTCGACCATACGGCTCATCCTGCTCACAGAAAAGTCGCTTTCATTTGGTCTTGATACTTGGGCTGTTTTGCAATGCACACTGCCGCTTTTCTTAGAAAAGTCACCTCGTCTTTCAGTTGGGCATTTTCTCTCTTAAGGCGGGCTATTTCTGCTGGCTGCAATTTTTGGTTTTCAAATGGCTGACCGGTTTGTCGGCTTTTTGCTCGCCACGCATACGACATGGACTCTGCAATATCCAAATTCTGATCCGTCTTTGGTACGGCATAATGGATCTGCATGCTCAAGAAATTGCGCCTTAAACTGTGCTGTCTATTTTTTGCAGGCTGATTGGATGCTTTCTTCTTTCTTGGTTTTCATTGGGTACCTCGAGATTATCGATTACTCTCTTAGCCGTGTATCCGTAAAATTGGGGGAAAGATCAAATTGGACTTAAAATGGATTCGGGTAGATTTTTTCATGGCTTCACAAACAAACTATCGATCGACTGTAGGTATTTGATTAATTCTAATAAAAAGCCTAGTCATTGATAGGTACAAGTTATCAATGAGTTAGCTTCCTTGTCTATTGAACTTCTGATGCCGGGCTTTTCTGAACACAAATTGCTATCATTGTTCATTCGTGGTCAATGTCGGTTTTCTTATTAAGAAATTAGAAATTAAGCGGCTTCTGCGAGTTGAGGAATCATTGTTTTTATGGTGTAATGCCGAGGTTTAACGTCTTAATGTGCCTCTTATTTTGTTCGGGTTTGAAATAAGGGGGTGGTTTCGCCGCAACTTGTTTGGAGAGCAGGCTATTAACTATGCAATTTACTATTAAAAAAGGTTTAGATCTACCTATAACTGGGCAGCCTAAACAAGTTATTGAGGATGGCAATAAGGTTAATTCCGTTGCGATTCTTGGGATGGATTACGTAGGCATGAAGCCTACAATGATGGTCAGTGAGGGCGATGTGGTCAAGCTTGGCCAGATACTCTTTACTGACAAGAAGAATCCTGGTGTCAATTTTACTTCGCCCGGTGCGGGTGTTGTTCTATCCATTAATCGCGGTGCAAAACGAGTTTTGCAGTCTGTGGTTATTGAGCTGAAAGGCTCCGAACAGGAGATATTTGCACAATACAATGTTTCTGAATTAAATAATTTAACAGCAGAGCAAGTTAAAGAAAATTTATTGGCCTCTGGATTGTGGGCGTCCATTCGCACGCGTCCTTATGGCAAAATTCCTGCTGTAGACAGCAAACCAAGTTCCATTTTTGTTACCGCAATTGATACTAGTCCGTTAGCGGCCGATCCAGCGGTTATCATTAAAAACCGTGGCAATGATTTTGCAAATGGTTTGGCGGTTATTTCCAGGCTTACCGAGGGTAAGACCTACGTTTGTAAAGCTACTGGCGCTGATATTGAGATAGGCGATGCAAATTCAGTACAGGTTGCTGAGTTTTCAGGGCCTCATCCTGCCGGCTTACCCAGTACGCATATTCATTTCATTGATCCTGTAAATGCAGAGAAGTTTGTTTGGCACCTGAATTATCAGGCAGTTATGGCAATTGGCGCATTATTTACGACAGGCGAAATAAATGTCGAAAGAGTCGTTTCATTAGCGGGTCCAACAGTCAAAAAACCAAGACTAATTCGTACTCGGGTAGGCGCTAACATCAATGACTTGGTTGACGGTGAACTGGAGAATGTTGAGAATCGGGTGATTTCAGGTTCAGTGCTGTACGGACATCTTGCTGCGGATTGGGCTGCCTATTTGGGTTGCTACAGCAATCAGATCTCAGCGTTGGAAGAAGGCCGTCATCGTGAATTGTTTGGCTGGCTTGTTCCTGGCGATAATAAATATTCAGCCATGAATGTTTATACCTCTAGCATTTATCGCAATACCTATCGTAAGTTCCGGTTTACAACTGATAAAAATGGCAGTAACAGAGCAATTGTTCCTGTTGGTGTTTATGAAACAGTGATGCCTATGGATATTTTGCCAACGCCACTACTGAAAGCATTAGTTGTTGGTGACACAGATCAGGCTCAATTATTAGGTTGTTTAGAACTTGATGAGGAAGATGTCTCCTTATTTACATTTGTGGATCCAGGTAAACATGACTTCGGTCCTGTTCTGAGAGCGAATTTAACTAAAATTGAGAAGGAAGGATAATGTCGGCTAGAGAAATTTTAGATAGCATAGAGCCGCATTTTACAAAAGGGGGACGATTTGAGAAGTATTACGGTCTATATGAGATGGTGGATACTTTTATTTCTACACCGGCTGATGTAACGCGCGGAACAACGCATGTTCGTGATGGTAATGACCTGAAACGGACGATGACCTTTGTTGTAATTGCAACATTTTTCTGTATTTTGATGGCCATGTATAACACGGGCTATCAAGCGAATTTAGCCATGGAAGCAATGGGGCTGGAAAAGGCAGAAAACTGGCGCAGTATCCCCATGATGATATTTGGCTATAGTACGCTTAATCCATTTTCCAACATGGTCCATGGTGCTTTGTACTTCTTGCCTATTTACATCGTAACACTGGCTGTTGGCGGCGTTTGGGAAGTGCTGTTTGCGACTGTACGCGGTCATGAAGTTAACGAAGGCTTTTTGGTTTCTTCAATGTTGTATACATTGATTATGCCTCCTGATATGCCTTTATGGCAGGTTGCTCTGGGTATTTCATTCGGTATTGTTATCGGTAAAGAAGTATTCGGCGGTACAGGTAAAAACTTCCTTAATCCTGCTTTGACTGGACGTGCGTTTTTATATTTCGCCTATCCAGCCTCTATTTCCGGTGATGCTGTCTGGGTCGCGGTTGATGGCTTCACGGCTGCAACACCATTAGGTCTGGCAGCAAACGGTGGTCTTGATGCTGTTTATGCAGCTAATTATAGCTGGATGCAAACCTTCTTTGGCTTTGAACCAGGCTGTCTGGGTGAAACCTCAACCTTGGCCATTATGATTGGCGCGGCATTCCTGCTTTATACGCGAGTTGCCTCATATCGCATTATGGGCGGCGTGTTTGCCGGGATGGTTGCAACATCACTGTTGTTTAATTTTATTGGCAGTGACACCAATCCCATGTTTGCATTTCCTTGGTACTGGCATCTGACTGTTGGAGGCTTTGCTTTTGGTATGGTTTATATGGCCACTGACCCTGTGAGTGCAGCGATGACTGACACAGGTCGCTGGGTATTTGGCGGTTTGGTTGGATGTATGACCGTGTTAATCAGAGTTGTTAATCCGGCATTTCCAGAAGGCATTATGTTGGCAATTCTATTTTCCAACATGTTTGCGCCTATCATTGATTACACTGTAGTTCAGGCAAATATTAGAAGAAGGATGAAACGCCATGCCTAACGAAAAAAAGAAATGCGAGCATTACGAAAAATTCAAAATATACAGGGATAAAATCCTTGCTTTAGGCAATGACAGCTTAGAAAAAACTATTGCTATAGCGCTTTCTCTTTGTTTGGTTTGTGCGATCCTTGTTTCTTTTGCAGCAGTTGCCTTAAAACCTCTGCAGATTCATAACAAAGAACTGGACATGAAGAAGAATATCCTTGATGTTGCCGGTCTGCTTGAAGAAGGTAAGGATATTGATGCTGCGTTTGCAGAAAAAATCGAAGCAAAACTCGTCAATCTGGAAACTGGCGATTACGTTGAAGGCATGGATGTGGCTCAATACGATCAACGTAAAGCCGCAAAAGATCCAGCTCAAAGTGTTGCTATCCCTAAGGATAAAGACATTGCTCATATCCGGGTAAAAGCTAAAGTAGCTAAAGTCTTTCTGGTAAAAGAAGGCGGCGTTATTAAGTCGATTATTCTGCCTGTGCATGGCTATGGATTGTGGTCTACCTTGTATGGTTTTCTTTCATTAGAGGCTGATGGGCAAACCGTGCAAAGTATTAACTTTTATGATCAAGCCGAAACACCGGGACTGGGTGGTGAGGTTGTCAACCCTAACTGGCGTGCACTATGGAAAGGTAAAAAGGTCTATGCCGAAACTGATCAACCTTCTATGGAAAAAGGTTTAATTACTGAAGCTGACATTGGTGAGCCTGCCTTAAGTCTGATTAAAGGTGTGGTAGATAATAGCAAACCGGGTTCTCAATATCAGGTGGATGGTCTTGCCGGCGCGACATTAACCAGTACTGGCGTAACTAACTTGGTTAGATACTGGATGAGCAAAGAAGGTTTCGCACCGTATATAGCTAAAGTAAGAGCGGGGGGTAAATCATGAGTGAAATTTTAAACGACGAAACAAAAAAAGTACTGGTCGAACCGTTGGTTGACAACAACCCTATTACTTTACAAGTTCTAGGTATTTGTTCGGCGTTAGCGGTAACATCACAGATGTCAACCTCGCTGATTATGGCGCTTGCCTTGACTTTGGTGACTGCGTTTTCCAGTGCGGCAATTAGTGCAATCAGAAACCATATTCCAAGCAGTATCCGGATTATTGTGCAAATGATCATTATCGCTTCATTGGTTATCGTAGTGGACCAGGTATTGAAAGCCTTCGCTTATGAAGTCAGTAAGCAACTATCGGTATTCGTTGGTTTGATTATCACCAACTGTATCGTTATGGGACGTGCTGAAGGTTATGCGATGAAAAATCCACCATTAGAAAGCTTTATGGATGGTATCGGTAACGGCTTGGGTTATAGCTTGATTTTAATTGTCGTGGCATTTTTCAGAGAACTGTTCGGTTCCGGTAAATTACTCGGTATTGAAATTATCAAGTTATCAAAGGATGGCGGCTGGTATGATCCTAATGGGTTGATGTTGTTACCGCCGAGCGCGTTCTTTATCATCGGTTTGATCATCTGGGGCGTCCGTCAATGGAAGCCGAAACAGGTTGAAAAGGCAGATTTCAAAATTATGTCGATTGCGCATGGTGAAGGAGGGCATCACTAATGGAAGCTTACGTTAGTTTATTTGTAAAAGCGGTTTTTATTGAAAATCTTGCGCTTTCTTTCTTTTTGGGAATGTGTACGTTCCTGGCGGTTTCAAAGAAAATTCCAACCGCTATGGGTTTAGGCATAGCTGTAATGGTTGTTCAGGCCATTACTGTCCCGGCCAATAACTTCGTTTACCATACGTTGTTAAAGGAAGATGCTTTATCCTGGATGGGTATTACCGGCGTTGATTTAAGCTTTTTAGCTTTATTAAGTTGTATCGGTATGATTGCCGCTTTGGTCCAAATTCTGGAAATGATTCTGGATAAGTTTTTTCCTGCCTTGTATTTTGCTTTAGGCGTGTTTCTCCCATTGATCACTGTAAACTGCGCGATTCTTGGCGGTAGTCTATTTATGATTGAGCGCGACTATAACTTTGGCGAAAGTGTCACGTATGGTGTTGGTAGCGGATTAGGCTGGGCGTTGGCCATTACGGTTATGGCCGGTGTGCGCGAAAAACTTAAATACAGTGATATACCAGCTGGTTTACAAGGTCTGGGCATTACATTTATTACTGCGGGTCTGATGTCTCTTGGCTTCATGGCTTTCTCTGGAATTCAACTTTAAGAAGGTATCGTAATGCTGGAAATTGCATTAGGGATTATTATTT
>JBAZTN010000025.1:0-15222 GCA_041661895.1 Methylobacter sp.
CGCCCAGCCACTGTTGTAAACCTGACTGAATTGTAAATTGCAAGGCCGCCGCCAATTCAGGGCTATTCGGCGCAAAAATCAGTTGCAGTATGCCGCTGCCGAAATCAGGCCGGTTGACACGTTCTCCGCTATTGGTAAATAAAAACTGTTCAATCATGTCCCTGATATGATC
Source organism: Methylobacter sp. (assembly GCA_041661895.1). Taxonomy (GTDB): domain Bacteria; phylum Pseudomonadota; class Gammaproteobacteria; order Methylococcales; family Methylomonadaceae; genus Methylobacter_A. Next base: position 173 of record JBAZTN010000025.1, read on the forward strand.
GTTATCATCCGTAACTGCGGTACGGCCGCGGTTGTCAAAATGAAACGGAAAGTCGATATTCAACATACACTTCTCCTTATAGTGCGCTAACCCGAGGCTGGGTTGCGATAATCAACAATGGCGTACCACTGGGCGCGCAAATGGCCTGACTGCTTTGAACCAGCAGCGGTTGACCGTTGGAGAACACTCGCGTGGTGCCGCTAAGCCATTGCGCCGTCACACACGGACCGTTTGCAGCTGGCGGCGGAGGTAAAGTACAGCCGGCAACCAGATAAGGTGTCGTCATTAGCACCGTCGGCTGGCCACTGACCGTCACCCGTGGATTCGGCACAGTAGGCGTTGCCTGCCCGGCATGAGAGCAGAGGACTTGTGCACTTACATGAACCAGAAAACCAGGCATGTTTACCCCCTAAACAATGACCAAGGCGCCGTTGTTAATCGTAATGGTAGGACCAACCATGTTAATGGTCGCGCCCTTGCCGTTGGAAATAAAAACCCCGGCATCGTTAACCACGATTGACGCCCCCGTCGTACTGCGCAGGATAACGCCCCCGGTTGTCGGTGCGGGTGGCATGACTGGCGGTGGCACGGAAGGCGGCAAATCGCTGATGATGACGGCCTGTTGCAAAGTCGACTGCAAGACGAAACTGGGGGCGGTGGGATTACCAGCCGGCACTGCGAGGGGCATCTCGGCAACCGAACCAAACCAGCAGCCGCTCCAGATTGGATAATCAGGATCGCCTTGCTCAAACTCGACCCAGACGCCGGAGCCGATTTGCGGCAGCATATAAGCGCCCATTTGTTTTCCTGAACTGGGGAAACAAGGCATCGCCCAAGAAGTAGGCACCAGCCCGGCAACATCGGGGACCTGAACCTGTAGACGCCCTATTTGGAGGGGATCGACGTTATTAAGAACCGTTCCCCGGTATTTTCCGTAGTAAGGTTGACTCATACCGGCACCCTCGGTGTAATTGAGACCAGGCCGTTCCTGGTCAAGGTAAAACTCTGTTTAAATTCGCCTTGTTTTAAAGTGCTGGTCACGGTTTTAACAAAATATAATCCGTCGTATGCCATTCCCACACCTCTTACACCCACCAACTGCCGGGCTTTCAATATCCGGCCATAACGTATTACATCCAATGATCCTGTCCCCTCTACCGCATCGGCCGACTTTGACGCTGCGGCAACCCCCTTGGAAATAGCCTGCATAGGCGACAGTTTTGCGGTATCCCGCAATACCGTCACATTGGTGATGGGGGCAGGAATTAGGCCCAGCGGTGGTTGCAGCGGATTAATATTAGGAATCGGCAATGGAATCGGGATTTTAGTTAACTGATTCTGGATCAGCACAACCGGTAGTGAGGTTTCAGCCGTTTTAAAATTAAAGGTGAGCGATTCCACATTGGTATGCGCATCCATATCGAGGTTTAGTGCCGGCTGTGGGACCCCGACCTTTATTTCAGGTCCCCAATAAGCTGTATTCAATCCCGGCGCTGGCCCCGGGTCGATATAAAAGACATAGCCTGCGTCTTTCGCAAGATCTTTGATATAAGCCAGGTCAGTACCCTTCTGCGCAGGAATTCGCTCGACCGGAATCGGCACATCCATAAATAAACTGGGAATGACCAGAGGAATCATGCCAAAAACGGCATATTTGGCAATAATCAAGGCAATACGGGCCTCGACTGGCATGGCAGGAAAGGGAAAGCCGCTAAAATCGATTAAATCCATGGCTTTGGTTAAATCTTCCCCAATGACTGTCAGAGTTGATTGCCCGGGTTGGCTGCCGGGCGCGATTTGGTTGAGGGTCATGACACCATCCATCAGCACCTGGGGAGTGCCGTCGATGGTAACAACAATGATGACTCGCAACATCGGAGTCTGCCCTGCCGCCACCAAAAAAATGGTTTGCAAAGGCGAGCGGTTGGTTAACGTGAAGGTCAATTTAAACCCGCTTGCTTCACCGGTATTGTGAGTGACTTCAACGCTTGTCAATGCGTCGAGCACCGATCTCGGTACCGGCACCGGCACCACCGGACCCACCAGCAATGTAAGATGAACACCTTTATGCATCTGGCACTCCCGCAATCCCTTGAGGCAAAGTGATCCTGAGTCTGCGTCCTATCGTTTCCGTCAGTTCATCCGGACGCATCGCCCTGTTCGCATCGCACACTTGCCAGAATTGTTCCGGGTCGCCCAGATAATGCGCGGTGATATTATCCAGACGCTCACCTTCTGTCACGACGTGTTCCTGAAGCAAAGAAAAACTTTCCGGTTGCGGCAGAAAACGGCGTTTAAAATATATCACCGTTTTACCGTCCGGAGTGCATAAAGTCGCGGTTTCAAGTCCATAATAGCGGCTGCTTACCGGAAACAGGGTGTTTTTTAATGCCCCACCCTGAAGCATCGCTTTTAAAGAATCAATCATTGTCGTCTCCTATAAACCATTCAATTTATGGAATCCCATTAATACCCAAGCTTCCCAGTGCGCCACCCTGATGCTTTGCAGATAATTGTTCTTTATTCTGCAAAAAGCTCATAAACAGATTGCCGCCTTTGTGCGAGAAGCCTAAATCGTCAATACTCAATACCCGCATGCCAAGGCTCACTTTTGCCCGAATCGGATTCAGCGACGGGTCGAAGGCTTCTTCGGTAATACTAAATTCCGTCAACCGTACCGGCACGATCCGGTTTTTACTCCAGATAAACAGCATGAGCGGCGTTTCCATTGGTACGATTTCCAGGGTTCCTGAATTAGCCAGACTGTTGTTGGCTTGCAGTTGGCTGCTGCTCGGATAGATCATGGTCTCCAAAGCGGCAAGCTGGGAATGCAGCCCGGATTGAACGATATTGGCATGCTGATCTGGGAACTCCAGTTGATCCACCGCATCGATTTCAGCGTCCAGTTTAATGGTTTCAACCGGAGGGCCTTTTAAACGCAAAGCCTCCGACCGGTCGCCGCTGCCCGCACCCACACCTTGGATCTGAAAAGAACGGCTTAAAGTATCCGAGTTGTATTGCAAGGCGATAATACGCTGCACCGCACTTGTGCTGGGGTTAAGCAGTACAATGCCGCCTTTAATCAACTTGGGTGAGCCGGGAAATGTGGTCATTGAAACTCTCCAAAAAGTAGGGCACGATTAACGCACCATTGCATTAATCATTGGGCACTCCAAAACCTTCCAGTTTTGTCCATTAATCACACCTGCCCTGTTCATTCCATAAACACCTTGACGGACATAGTGATGAAACATCGAATGCGGCTCTAATCCGCTAGCTTTTCCTCCAATCCATGTGTTTCTCATAATTACGCTCATCACGTTTTAATTCCGGGTCGTATGGATTGGTGACATAGCGCTTCATCAATGCCGAGCGGATCCCAACGTCAGCGTCACTGGTCAGTAATATCCTAAAATACTCGGAAACTGCTCCATACGTTGCTCTCCCTCCTGCATTCATGTAGTCGAGTGAAGATGATCCGGTAGCCGGTAGCAGAACCCACGCATAAATGGTAAATGGATGCGTGGCTTGTATAACCTAATCCTTTCACGTAATGCATTCCGAACAATGTCATCACATAAAAACCTTTGCCACCGGGAAATAAGCACCTCGTTTTATATTTGCTCTCCGATAATTCGACATCATTCATTCAAAAAGTAGGATGCGTTTGCTTCACCGTTCCGTTGTTATGTAAAAATTCATCATTTGTTGATATATTTGACAATGTTTGGTGAATGGAATGCCCCCTACCTTGCTACCTGGCTTTTTAACTTGGGAAAAAGGACGTAGCCGCCATACCGCTCCCAAGCTGGTGCGTCTATCGGCTCTAGGCGATAGCTCCAGAAAACGATGACATCCTGTTCACCACGCACTTTGCGGAAATCGGGAAAGCGCAAAAAAAGCGGTATATTGCCTTTCAGGACCGCACCCGGAGGGATGATAATCGTCCCCGGTCCAGGATCATCGATCCGCATGTCTTTAGCAAGCGGAATCCCGAGCGCATCCGCCCTGACCGCAACCAGTATCAGGCTGTGCCACCCGATCCACGGTAGTGAATGCTCATAAACTTTCAGGGCTTCCGTGGATCGATTAGTCAACTCCATCTGGAGCATGTCTTGCGACAAATCGCCCTCGATCGACACATTACTAACCTGCGGTTTTACGTTCTGTTGTTTCATTAGAATCGACGGTTTGGTGGTAATGCCGTGAGGTACGCATCCGACGTGAAAAAATAGCATCGCTGCAATTAGAACGAGTCCCGGTAGGCGATCATTTGCCTGATACGGTCCGCTATGGTAGCTCTGCATGCATCCGTCTCCGGCTTGGCTCTCAGACAATTGATCTCCACGTTCGATGCCCTGACTTCAGTCGCCCTTCGCTCCGCTGCGGTATTGACCGTCACGATATTGCCGGACGTGGCTCCGTTACAGATATTCGCATTCGCCGCCAAGGCATCGGTCTTGTGGCTCTCCTCGTGTTGGATGATGCAATCCCTCAAGCAGGCCGTTTGCGCCGCGTTGCCGGTACCTTCAGCTTGTACCACGATGCCGCCGCTCCCATCACATTTGATCGTATTGGTACCAGGGGTAGCCGCTCCCCCGACCACCCAGCTTCCAAGTAGATCGTCATCGTCCCGCGTGTTGTTATTTGACATGGAGGTCTCCTTGCCACCGACGATCCAGCTCTCTATTGATTGCTTCCCTTCCTTGAAGGGGTCAACGAACCCGCCGCCAGGAAGCGGGCTGGTCTTCAAACCCTCCTCATCCTCGCATCTGGTGCAGGGGCTGCGAAGATCGCCCCCCCCCGCATGCAGGGAATAAGGAGACAGACCACGATTATCATCGCTTTGGTACCGACCCCTACCGAATATAATGTTGTGTTCCACCGTATAGGCATTTGCGTTCACTTCCCGCGTCGGTTGCTCAGCAGTACGGCCGGAATGCACCCGTACATGCGAAAAGTCGTGACCGAAGCGCTGCTCCATGTTCTGCCGTAGAATGGGCTCGAGTTGCCTGCTCGTGTTGACAATGACAGAATCTACACTGGCCGGGGCGGTATCTGCACTTTCGGTCACTTGTTCCCCCGCGTTGCGCTGGATACGCGGTGGTGCGCCGCTAGCGACGGAATTTTCCGGTGCTCTCATCACCTGACCCTCTTCCTTCTTCAGCGGTTCATTACTTGAATCAGTGGTAAGCTTCCGTTGTAAACCGCTTTTTTTCTTTGCACACTCCGCGCACTCCGCACCAGCAACAGTTTGATTACCGCAAGCGCACTTACGCTGGAACATGCCTTGTGCAAGTGGCAAAAAGCTGGCCGTTTTAGTTTGCTGGGCAATGCTTGCTTTATACATGACCAATTCCCCTATACTTCATTTGTGCAATTAGTTGATTGCTTTTAAAAATTATCGAAATAATTTAATCATTCATAATATTTACCGTTGTTTTATGTATAGAATGCACCCTACTTTGCTACTTGGCATAAGCAGAAAAAATGAGGGCAAAACCGATGAACATACCGACTGCAAGCATTGCAGCATAACGGTTGCCCAGTGAACCCATAAGATAAAGTGAAAGCGACAAAGCAAGTATTATCACTCCCACAACCGCGTGAATTGTTCTAGCGCTCATACTAGGCACCCTGCGTTGCTGTAGCTGTACTCGAAGCGGCAGGTTCTTCGGAGCCTTGGCTTGCAGTGGACACATTGTGCTCACCGCAGATTGCATCCTTTAGTATATTGGTACACATTACAGCATCCCATGCAGCCAATCCGGCGCTGGCTATCACAACTGCGGTACACGGAATAGCTAATCCGCCAACCGTTATCACTGAACCAACAGTGCAGAGGGCAGCGATTGCGGCGGCTATTGCCGAAAAAGCAGCCCAACAGCTCGCTTCAACTATGATGCCGCAGGTGCTTAGGCTTACTTGCGGAGACACTGTCGCACTAAGTTGTTGGTTCTGAAGCTCTGCCGATCCTTTGGCGAACCTCGCGACCGCAGTATAAGCTTCACGTTCCGAAGCATGACTGGGTTTGGTGATAGGTATCATTCCGTTCGGTATGTCTCGCACGTTCTTCTGTTGGACCGCATGCGCCAACTCGTGCGCGAGCAGTCTTTGGCCAGCCTCAGATGCGGGATCGAACTGACCATCCGCAAATGCTATATTTTGTCCAACCGTGAGTGCATTAGCATTGAGCGTGCGCGTCGCAATGTCTGCGTTTTGATCCGTATGAATCCGAACGCCAGACAAATCGGTCTCAAACCGATCTTCCATTTTAGACCTAACGTGTGGATCGAGAGATCTTCCGTTCGTCAATTTGCTCGAGAGCCAACGGCCGTCAACTCCGACTGCCTTCCCCGCAATCATTTTGCCTAGCCGATTTGCACGCTCTCTCTTGTCCACGGGCAGGAAGCTGTCAAGAAGGGTTGTTAGCCGTGTTCCGCTAGTATCCCCGCTGCATGATCTACACGGCGCAGAAAACGGCGTGCTTCGTCCATTCGGCACGTTATCAGTAAAATTAGAATGAATCGAATAATTTGTGAATAAACCACATTTATCTTTGGTTTGGCGAACGTTCGGGTCATTACTTGCTCCAATAGTAAGCTTCCGTTGCAGACTGTTTTCTTTCTTCTTACATTCCGCGCATTCCCCACCTGCAACAGTTTGCTTCCCGCAAGCGCACTTGCGCTGAAGTATTCCTTGAGTGGGGGTCAAAATACTTGAAGTTTTGGCCCGCTGGGCAACTGCAGTTTTATTCATGGCCGATTCCTCCATATACCGATTGTGCGATTCGTTGTCCGAGTTGGATTGGTTTGTTGCCACTAGTTAATTGAATATCGTTTGTGGATACACGCGGCAAGTTTATTCCTTCAGACAGACTAGACGACAGTCCGCTTTCTGTAAGCAGCTGGGTGAGTTCTGTTGTTATGATGCTTTGCAGCAAATGCTTTTGACCGGGTGCAATATTGACGCCGTCCAAAACCAGCCGCTCGATATGCAAGTTGATATTCATTTTGCCTCCGTCGCATCAAGCCAGCGAAAATCCGATTCTTTTGCGGGGCGCTCCATTTTTTTAAATTCGGTACGCGCTGCGTTCAGGATCAATGGCATGGAAACCTTTCCGTCAGAATGTTGAGCCGCCAGAAATGAAGCATTCAACGCCACGTTTTGGATGCTGCCGCCGGTCATGTTGAGAGCAGCCAAACGTTGATAGTCCAAAGCCTGATCCACCGGCGTATCCGGTGGAAACACTTTCCGCCAGATTTCCTTGCGTTCCTCGATACCCGGAATGGGGAAATCGACGATAAACCGCAAGCGTCGCATGAAGGCTTTATCCAGCGCGCTTTTCATATTGGTCGCCAGTATCGCCAGGCCCCGATAGGACTCCATGCGTTGCAGCAAATAATTGATCTCGATGTTGGCGTAGCGGTCATGGCTGTCCTTGACTTCGCTGCGTTTGCCGAACAGGGCGTCGGCTTCGTCGAAGAACAGGATGGCTCCGCTGTCTTCGGCGGCATCGAACAGCCTGCGCAGGTTCTTTTCCGTTTCGCCGATATATTTACTGACGACTGCCGACAGATCGATGCGGAACAGGTCGAGCTGAAGTTCATTGGCGATCACTTCTGCGGCCATGGTCTTGCCTGTGCCGCTTTCACCGGCGAACAAGGCATTGATGCCCAGACCGCGGTTCATTTTTTCGCGAAATCCCCACTCATCGTAAACACGATTGCGCTGGGCAACCTGATCGGTGATTTGTCGCAGCAAGGCTTTTTGTTCCAACGGAAGCACCAGTTGCTCCCACTCGGCTTTGGCTGCAATCCGGGTTGCCAGCTGCTCCATGCCCGCCCGTGCCGCGATACGGCATGATTGCCATAAGTCGGCGTTTTTCGTCGATGGGTTCTCCGAGCTGGCAGCCAGGGCGGTTTTGGTAAGACGTTTGATTTCGTTTTGATTAAAAGAGAATTGCTCGGCCAGACGTTGCGGCTGATCCTGGATTTCATAAGGAACATGAGCTTGCAACGCTTCAGTCCAAAGCTGCTGTTGCTCTTGCGGGGTTGGTTTATTGATTTCAACCGATATCCGGTTTCTAAGCGACTCGGCCTTTGTATCCAGCAGATCGAGGAACACCACACCGCTGCTGCGTTCCAGAAAACGCTTTAGCAATGTTTTTTCGGTCTCTCCGGCACCGTCAACACTGATATACAGCGCCAACGGCATCAGCAAGGATTCGCGCTGCCAGAGCCGGGTAAAAGTTTCAAAATCTCCTGTTTGGCTTGGCAAGGTCTTGAGGTCTATAGCATGGAGATTCAACCCTAAGGAGTTTGTCACTTTTCCTGCAATCAACTGTTTGCTGGCGCTATCATGCCCCAGCAGTTCAATGTAAGGTATTCTTTCCTTTCCGTTTGCTGCTTTTAAATATTCGACAATATGATCGACAGCCTGTTGCTGTGAGGGTGGAAGCGCTCCATCGTCTTGCTGACTTGTCATGGGATCGATCAAGGGCGCTAATCGGTCGTCGAGATAGTTAAGTCCCTTCAGATAATTGAGGATGCGTTCGTCAACGCTTAATGCGGATGCGGTTAAGGCCTGTGCATTGGGCTGGCTGATTTCCAGCAAACGCCAGTAGCGCAAAGGTGCATTGGGCGCCAGCGCATTCCAGTCGGGATCGTCAAATAATGCAAAGGCCAGAGCGAAGGTCGGATAGGGCTTGTTCAGATTACCTTGCGCTTTTGCACATAGGCCGGCGATGCGGGTATCCAGCTCTATTGCGGCGCAAAGCGCCAACAAATGACGTTCGAATCTGGATAAGTTCAAAGCCTTTGCCAAGAGGATCAATGCAGGCGGTGGATCGTTATTTTCCAGCTTGACCATATCCTGACGAGCCAGTTCAATTGCTTCACTGTCCGGTATTTGTACTGAGGACTGGGCTTTTTTGGCGGGTTTAAACCAGCTGCTACTTTCTTTGTCAGCATCGTCAGACTCATCAACTGGTTGAGACAGCTGCTGTAAACGCAACCGTACCCACGCCACGGTCGCGGCCAAATATTTGTCATTGTTTTCCATCCAGTTGGCTTGTTCGCTCATGTGATGGTCACCTTCTGGTTATCATCGAATTTCGGCGTTTCGCCTGAAAAATCCACCGGAATACTGTCGGCGCCGTCTACCCGCAAGCGCAGTACATAAGGGGTAACCCTGGCTACCGCATTCTCGACAGTAAAAGTCAGTGTGGTTAATGCAGACGGGGCGGCCGGCGTGACAATAGAATCGGCCTTGATGGTTCGATCGCCAAACAATAACAAAACCCGTTGAGCCGGCCGAATCTGCGGGAGGCATTCGATGGTCAACTCAACATCACCGGCCGGTGCGGTATTTGGATCGACCGATACTATTTGGGGCGATAACGGCAGGGCCAAACTATTGCTGGTAACGGCGGGAAGTTCAGGACGTTTAACAGATAAGGCTACCGAATAAAAACCCGCCGGCCATTTCGAACCCACATCGGCATCATCAGCCTGTGCGGGCAACTTGACGGTCATTTCGGTTTCGCTGCGATCGGTTCCAGGATGCACTTCTATCGGTATCATTACCGAAGGATCCAGCGGATCATGCAGCAATGGGTGTTGAAAACGGATCACTATATTCTCGTCGGTCAACCGCTCTCCCAGCAATGTGAGAGTATCGCCCAGTTCCGCTCCCGGTTGCTGATTGGGGAAACGAAAACCGGTGAGAAAGGGTGACGGCGCGGCAGTGACCATTGCCCCACGGTCCTGTTCACCGCGTCTTAATACAGGAAGCGGCGCTCTATTGGCCCGTGTGCTCTCGATTAACACCACGGAAACCTGGTAGCCGGTGGAGAGCCGGTATTCCGCCGATTGAAAACTGCTCCAGAGCTTGGACATGTCATCCAGACTCAAGGTATCGGGCGTAATACGCACTCGCTCAATTTGTTGCTGAAGACCGGAGTCCGGTGTGATGCCTTCGATATCCGACCTTCCCAGCAAGGGATGATCGTGCAGAATACTCATAGCCCGCCCCATAAGCTGCTGACCTGAAATATCATCATCGTTTGTGCCATAGGCGGTAATCAAATATTTCAGAACCAAGGGCAAAGGTGGATGGGCATTTTCTCCGCTTCTTGCCTCGCCGGGGATGGGAAAATTACTAAATGCCGGGTTGTAATGTGTGCCGTACAGAAAAATATTGATCTGCTCACCGTTTTCTCCCACGCGGGCTACGCTGGGCGGTTTAGTGCTCACCGTCGCCGCCGCTACGGAAAGCAAATGGCGCAAGGTCGCGGTTACGGTTGCAAGTGCATCGGGGCTGCTCATGTTCGCCCCTTGTTTTCACGCTGCTTTAAATAATCATCCAGGCTCATCACACCCGTCGGCTTTTTATCAGCCCTGCCGGGTTTTGCAGACTCTGGGTTAGTCGCGCGGATCTCGACGCGGCCAATCGTGACATTGATGACGGGTTCGGCTTGAGATTGAGCATTTATTTCCCGCCACCGGCTGTTGAGATCCGTTTGCATACCCGTTAACCAGGCAGGGATTTGAAGTGATCCTCCCTGGCTATTAATTGGCGTGTTGGCTGTTTGAACCTGATAATTAGTGGCTTTGTTCTGTGGATCGGCAGATTGTTCACCTGTTATCTCAGGATGGGCGGGTAATGTCACCAATGGATCGACTTCAGTTTTGACGGTATTTGTGGGCAGAGTTTGCACATAGCCTTCAAAACCGCGCTGGCCTTCTTTGGCATTATTCGTTTGATTTTTTAATCGTCTGATGGTTTCCTCAATGCCGTTAGCCAAGCCCTGTTCATTCGCTACGGCATTGCTTTTGGTTTGATCGGTTGCATCAGATGACGCCTGATTTTGCGGTGTTTTATTTGCGTCGTTGATAGGTTCTTGAATTTCCGATTTTCTACCCAGGCGCGCCAGCACACTTTGAATCTGCTCATTCATTAAATCCATGCGATTTCCGTCGAGCAAATGCAGATCGGAAGCTCTTGAGCCTTCGTCGGATTGTACAGCTTGCTGCAATATGGCTGACCGCGAAGTCTCAGGATTAGATTCCTCTATAATGGGAGATTTTGAGTACGCTAATTGGGGTTCCAGTCCTGTATTCCGACTTTCTTTAACCATCTTATCCGTAGTGCTCACAAAGGGATTAGCCATAGCAACAGCAGGTGCAGCTTCAGGTTCAAACATTGATCTTATCCGTGGCTGCACCTTGTCGACCATGCCCTGGTGGCGATTAATCATGTTCAGCAAAAAACCTGTCATGTTCCTACCATCCCCAGATATAACTGCCGGCGAACAGGACTGAGATTGAGAATTTCCCGTTCGGTCCATCCGTAAGCTCGAGCCAGCTTGTGTACCGTTTGCAGCATACGCTCCGCCCACTCATTGATTTCCGCCCAAAGAAAACTGGCAATATCAAAAAACACATCCCAATTATGTAAACAATCGGGGCAAGTCAAATTAATACGGACTTCGGCTTGAGGGTCCAACTCTTCGATACGTTGATTCAAAGCCTGGATGACATGATCGGGTAATTGTTCGATGCCAATTAAGGCACCTGCATGTTCAGCTGACAGGATACAGCGACTCAGTAACTGCTGCAGCGCAACTCCGGCGTTGCTGCTGTCTTCAACCTCGGCTATATCGATACTATTGGGCAAGCGAAAACAAAGACGATAATCGTCTCTTTCCAGACTAAATTGCTGAGCTGTTGGACGATCTGATGTTTCAACAACAATATCGGAAATTTCCTGTTCCCATTCAATCCGCTCGGCACACTGTGGGCATACGGCGTTATTGACCAGCCGTGATCCGAACAAGCGCTCGCGCAGCAACAGCAAATACGCATCGCGGGAGCCGATGCTTAATTCTGCAATCGTGTCGGGATTCATTTCAGGAAATGCTGCAACCAGAAGAACAAGCGTTCTTTGCAGCAGAGACCGATTCAGTCCCTGCTCCCAAACGTTTAACATGTCCACAGCATTCAGGTTTCGCATCGCAGCTTAGCCTTCAGGTTCGGTAAACTGAGGTTCGTTAGGTTCGGCTACTTCTATATCGCGTTCCCAGCCTTCGTTTTCCAGTTTGATTGTCTGGATTGCAACGGCGTTGGCGTTGGCATCAAGATCCGGCAATGCCTGGAATTCAGAGACCCAGCACCGATATACCTTATAAGCAATAGCCAATTGTCCCGCCTCGTTATAGAGCTCGATAATGATGTCTTTACGAAAATCTTTCAGGGAAACTTCCGCGCCCAAGCCAGAACCAAAGTTCCAGACTTTGTTGGCCCATTTTTCAAATTCGGAATCGTGAGTGACGCCACGCTCCAGCGTAATGGCTTCAAATTTGGATCTTCCGGGGGATTTACGCGATGTGCTGGGATCGCCGCCTTCACGGTGCTCAACCAATTCCGTACTGCGTTTGAGTGCGCCTATTTTGCTGACGCCGGCGACAAATCGCCCATCCCATTTGACGCGAAACTTGAAGTTCTTGTAGGGATCGAATCGTTGTGCATTAACGCTGAACTGTGCCATGATTTGTTCTCCTTAAACTTCAATTTGTCCAGCCATCTGCTGGAGCTTGATGATGACGAACTCGGCCGGTTTCAAAGGCGCAAAACCAACCACGATGTTAACGATGCCCAGATTTATGTCGTTTTGCGTCGTAGTTTCCTTATCGCATTTGACGAAATAAGCATCCCGTGGGGTTTGCCCCTGAAACGCTCCCTGCCGAAACAGGTTGTGCATAAACGCTCCGATATTCAGGCGAATCTGAGCCCATAGTGGCTCGTCGTTAGGTTCAAAAACAACCCACTGGGTGCCACGATATAGGCTTTCCTCAATAAACAGTGCAGTACGGCGAACGGGAATATATTTCCATTCATCTGCCAATTGATCAGCGCCGCGAAGAGTCCGCGCGCCCCATACCACTCGGCCATTGGTGGAAAACGCACGAAGGCAATTGATACCTAGCGGATTGAGCATGCCATTTTCGGCATCGTTGAGGTTCACCTGCAATCCTTGAATACCGCTAAGAGAAGCGTCAAGACCTGCCGGAGCCTTCCAAACGCCTCTGGAAGTATCGGTACGCGCCATAAGTCCGGCGATAATGCCGCATGGAACGAAAGTGTCAGTTTGTCCCTCGCGTTGCGGATCACTCTGCAATACACGCGGGAAATATAGGGCTGCATTACGGGCTTCAATGCCTGATAAGCTCAATCCACTTAATCCGTCACGAGCGGTAGCCGCCGCTGTTTCCTTATTTGCGCCCCATGCAGCGGGTGGGTCGACAATAAGCACCGCTCGCCTATCTGCGCAATACTTCATTGCCTCTTGATAGACATCTTTCAAGGTATCGCCCTCTCGTTTATCGGGAGGAATACAAAGCAGATTGAACAAATCAGTTTTATCCAGTGAATACAGACCTGTCTTCGTATCTTTATCGCCGACGACGTCGTCTTTGACAGTTAACAATGCGCTGTCTGCACCACCAGTAAACTTCTTGAAACTAGCGGGACTGGCTGCTGGATCTGCAGGATCTTCAGCTGGGGTTGAATCTGTTGGTTTAACAGTAATCAGATCTGGGGTGCCGTCAGCCTTTTTCTGAACACGCACCAGATTCGATTCAGCCTCCAGCACCCGATCAAGTCGACGTGCACCCGCGCTGGAAGTGATTGCAACATTGAGAAAACGTTCAACACGACCTTTGCCCGGATCTTCATAAACAGTCAAATTGAACAAATCAGCCTTAGCGATACCATAACGATTGGCAACATCATCGGTAATGCCTTTTACATCAACTGTAAAGGTGAGCTTGTCACCCAATGCTCCAGCGCTGGTCGCCTCCAATTTGAGGTCGACATTTTTTGATTTGGCTGCGTTTTTTTGTAACCTAACGATAATAGCTTGTTGTCCGCCATTTAAATAAAAGTCGCGAACAGCGTAAGTCATAGGAAAATCTACATGCAGATCACCGAATGATCGAATGAAATCGCCAAAACTATTGATTGTGATCGGCTCATCGGTCGGACCTCGTAATGCTCGACCAAGGAAGGCGGTAATCGAAGTAGCGACGCCGGTAATGGTGCGTACCCCGCTGGGTATCTCCTCAATGTAGACACCTGGATAAGTTGGTGATACTGGCATACTAAATCTCCTGTTTGATAACTATTTGGTTTGATATTCAGTTTTAGCTTTATTGCTTGAATAAACTTTATAACCGCTAAGATCAGCATTACATTTTACGACTGACTTCGAGCCCAGATAATTTAGGGCTTGCTGAACGATTAAACTGGATACTTCAATTTTTTGTCCAGTCAACCACCATTTTGTGATGCCTTCGATTGTATCTGCTGCATTTGGATGGTCTTTCAGATAGCATTCAATTTGATCAGCTATTTTCTGCACATCGTAATCGTTAGATTCAGTCATTTTCTGTCCTGACTTTAACTTTCAGCAATATTACATACAATAATAATGCCAAAATTTATGCAATTGATTTTATTAGTTATTAATATGAAACACTGAAGGGGCGGGTTGATTATGACCCGATTATTTTGACGATATAAGCTATATCTTTATGATTGTAAATGCTTTTCTCTGCCATACAGATAAAAGCATTAAGTGGGTTAGTTTTTACCCATTTGTGATCCCACCGTGTTCAAGTGGTTTTGAGTAAATTCACATCAATTGCCGCGATACTGAACAGGATTAATATCATGTTTTTTCAGTAGCTTGCCTAAGGCTCTACGCTCTTTTTGCGCTATATCGGCAGCTTGCGTCACATTGCCATTAGAACTGGTTATGAGCCAGGTAAGATAGCGTTGCTCAAATTGATTGATGACATGGTTTTTCGCTTCGCTGAATGGAGCATCAAATTTGAAGTTCTGTCTACGCTCAAACAATTTTCTGCGCGAACAAGATTGCGCATTTTCTTGATTAATATCGGATTGGATGATTTCTGAATCGTCCGATAGCAGAAATGATCTGTGGACAAAATTCTCCAGCTCGCGAACATTTCCTGGCCAATGATAATC
>JBAZTN010000025.1:15232-23881 GCA_041661895.1 Methylobacter sp.
TTTCTGCATAAAATGTTCTGCAAGGGGCTGAATATCGGTCTTACGACACCTGAGCGGCGG
This sequence comes from Methylobacter sp., assembly GCA_041661895.1. Lineage (GTDB taxonomy): Bacteria > Pseudomonadota > Gammaproteobacteria > Methylococcales > Methylomonadaceae > Methylobacter_A. Next base: position 15,293 of record JBAZTN010000025.1, read on the forward strand.
CAAGTTCAGATGCAAAAGATTTAATCGAAATAATAAGTCCTGCCGGAATAGGCCTTGGGCAACAAGTTCAGATAAACAAACATTGCTGGCGGCAATAATTCTAACATTCACTTTCCTGCTTTTTATTGCTCCTAGTGGCTTGATCACATTATCTTCAATAAAGCGTAATAAGGTTATCTGGCCTTTAGTTGACAAGGCTTCAATCTCATCAAGAAACAATGTCCCACCGTCTGCTTGCTCTGTTAATCCTGCCTGATTTTGTTTTGCATCGGTATAAGCGCCTTTTTCGTGCCCAAATAACTCATTTTCAATTAATTGATCAGGTACGGCTCCACAATTCATGGGAATAAAAGGAAAATCTTTGCGGCAACCTAAATAATGGATAGCTCTTGCAGCTACCTCTTTTCCACAGCCAGTTTCGCCTTCTATAAGAACCGGCGCATTACAATCGGAGGCTTTTTTAATGAATGAAAGAGTATCAAGGAAAATTGATGATTGACCGATTAAATTTAAATTTTTCCACCCTGCTGTTTCCATATCAAACTTATTCAAATTGAACGAGTTATTATGCTTTGATGAAAATCGTTCCAAACGAAATACTAGTTCGAGCGGATCACAAGGCCAACAGCAAAAATCACTGCATGCATTCAGAATCGGACGTATTTCATCAGTTGATGGTGGAGAAAAAACAATGAAATAATAAGAATTTGGAGATGCTAAGATGGCCTTGACAATTTTATCAACCATTAAATCATTTTCGGGTAAAACCAGAATTATTAGAGAGCTGAGGTCCCTAATTTGACCCTCTAACCAACACTTTGTATTTATAAATGAGAGATCATAGCCTAACGTTCGTAATAAGCTGACCATGGATTCTTGATAGTATTTCGAAGCTAGACCAACTAGCTCAATAGTGTTCTTGGTTCTTTGCATGTTGCTAAAACCTCAAAGTTTATAATCAAAGTATCATTGCCCCCGTTCCTAACACGTGGGAATCAACCTTCTGTCCTTGCTTATCAACAGCAAGATAGAGACATTTCAAGACAATGGGATACTTGCTCGACTTGAAATATACATTTTTTCGGTTAATGCGACAGAACCCACTCATTTCCTTTATATGCTTTTAACCACCCAACAGATTGCAGTAATCTGCTAGGTAGGCAAGGTACAATTGGGGCGCAAACTGCGTGTCATGCTAATAACGGCAGACAGGTAAAATCTTTTTTAGTTTCCTATAAGCCGGGGTGCATTTTTAGCTGTATATAGCAAAAAATCTCCCAATTCAGGATTATCTTTATTGAGGATAGTTTTTCTTACTTCATCAATATCCCCCTCTTCCAGGTTGATCTTATGCAATCTGGCGTAAACAAGCAGTGCGATCCGTAAACTCTGATTTTCCTCGCTGAACAAACTGTTGGCTGTATCGATGGCATCGCCAATAATGGCAATATGGAAGAGCGATTTCAAAGTATTGTTGAGAATCTCTGGATTTTTAGCCGGTTTGCCACTTTTGATCAGTTCAATAAATTGATCTAAATGCCCGAAAAATTCCGTAACGTTGATGAGGTCGGAAACGACTGCGACAGAAATCTTGATCAGATCGGGAATGATATTTGGAATAGACTGCACATTTCCTAGCTCGCTTAAAGTCAACTTAAAAATCCGCGTCAAGGTAAACACCAAGTCTGTGAACAGCTCACCGCTACGGATCAGCCCAACAACAGCTTCGGCTTCGTCAGGCCTCAACGGTGATTGCTGTCCAGCTTTTTTAACGGCCGCATTTTCCAGAGCATGGCGAATCTTGGCATTTCCCAGCAATGCCTGAGGTAGCTTATGATCTACCATAATGCTATGCGCCAACATCGTGGCAGTTTCTTTGTCGATATCCAGTTTTTTGAGATAGCCTTGCTCATCAGTCCAGGTAATAACCTGAGCCAGTTCGGCTTCGTTCACTGCGGGAAAAGCCCCTGGCTTATCGAAATGTTCTAGATTTTCTTTGAAACGAGTAAAAAATGATTCCGCATCCGCGTTGACCTGAGTGTTTGAATGGATCAGTGTCGAAAGTTTATTGAATAACATCGCCAGCCTCCTTTTTCTTACTGTTGTATAAGAGATAGTGGTCGAAAATGCCTAATGTCGGTTGCTCGCGCTATGGCTGATTACCTGAAGAGTATTGTTCATTCCGCAGTGCATTGTTTAGAGGCTACCCTACAAGGAAACTTTCAGTCAAGCCAATAATAAAAAAGTAGTTATAAATTAAAGCGGCGCCAACTATGTGGGTTGGAAAATATTAGCATTTTGCTGGTACTTGCGGCTTGTTGAGCTTTAATGAAATATTTCAGGTTAAAAATTTGAACAATAAAGTTGAACAGGATCACCGCTTCATTAAGAAAATCACAAAACCAATGATGGGCTTCAATGTTTTTCAAAGGGATAACTTTGTCCGGAGATCGTGTGACTTTACGCTTTATGAATATTTGCGACAATACCGTTTTAGTTCGTCTGGCTGAAGAATCTTGCTAATCAGGGAGGGCGATGATAATGTCCATAGCCCTGATATACACGAACCTAGACTAGACTATGATTACCCCTATATTGGTTCCCCAAACAACCTATATCGGCTGCATTTAAACTGATGAATTCGATTGTCGGCATATTGCTGGCCGCTGGAGCCAGCCGGCGCTTCGGCGAAGACAAATTGACCCAAGGTTTGCCCAATGGCGACCTGGTGGCGGTTCGTGCCTGCCGCAACCTGTTATCCGGCACGGATAGAGTGCTGGCCGTGGTGCGACCAGGCAGCGAGGAACTGACTGCCCTATTGCAGGCCGAAGGCGCGGAAGTCCGGGTCTGCGCCGATGCCGAACAAGGCATGGGCGCGAGTCTTGTATTCGGTATCCGTGCGTGTCCCGACGCCGCTGGCTGGCTGATCGCACTGGCGGACATGCCGTGGATAGAGCCCGCCACCATCCGCAAAGTGGCGGATGCGCTTCGCTCGGGCGCGGGCATCGCCTCGCCCTGTTGGCAAGGCCGACGCGGGCACCCGGTGGGTTTTTCACATTTTTTAGGCCCGGAACTAACTGCCTTGAGCGGCGATGAAGGGGCGAAAACGGTGATTCAGGCGCATCTTGAACAACTTCGACTCGTTGATTGCGATGATTCAGGCGTGCTTCGGGACATCGATAAACCGGAAGATTTGCAAATTCTGACAAAAATTAGAAAACCATCGTGATCCGCGACATTCTTGACCTCCAGTTCGAACTGCGCACAGCGCGCCGTCCTTATGCTTTAGCCACAGTAGTAGAAATACTGGGCTCATCCTCAGCCAAACCTGCGGCTAAGGCGCTGATCGATCTCTCTGGCAAGGTCATTGCCGGCTGGGTCGGCGGCGGTTGTGCGCAGTCTATGGTGTCCAATGCGGCGCTTGAATGTCTTGAAACAGGAGAACCTTGTGTGATTGAAATCGACCTGAACGACGAAGTATTCGGCGCAGGTATGCCGTGTGGTGGCAGCATGCGGGTGTATGTGGAACCGATCTTGCCCAAACCGGTACTCTGGCTAATGGGGCACGGGCGCATCGTAGAAAGTCTCTGCGAATTCGCCTGCCGATTAGGATTCGAGGTGGTTGTCAATGACCCGCAAGCCACGGCGGAGCGCTTTCCCGCCGCCCACCGTATCATCAGCGACGATTGCCGTTATCAACAATTGCAGCCACAGCTGGGCGATTTCGTGGTGATAGCCACCCATCACAAGGGTGACTATGACTCCCTCACCCGTGCACTGCAATCCGAAGCCCTGTATATTGCGCTGGTTTCCAGCCGCAAGCGAGCGGATCTGGTATTGGCGCGATTGGCACAGGAAGGTTTCCTCAAATCCAGCCTCACCAAGGTGCGTGCTCCCGCCGGCCTGGATCTCGGCGCGAAGTTGCCCGAGGAAATATCTCTGTCCATCGTCAGTGAAATGGTACTGGTGAGGAGAGGTGGCCACGGAGAGTCCTTGAGCAAACTGTCGGCAGCGGAATAATTAAGTAGCGGATTAAAATCACGCCACGAACTCTGCTTAGGCGCCTTTACTGGCCCATGGAACGCGTGTAAGATTCCGTCAGATGCATGTGCGCCCAGTTACACGATGCGACGCGGACGCCTTGTACTTCTGATGACTGGAAGGAGAAATATCCAATGATTACGCTCAATATCAACGGCAAGCCCCGTCAGATCGACTTACCGGCGGATACTCCCCTCCTCTGGGCCTTGCGCGATCACCTTGGCCTGACCGGAACCAAATTCGGCTGCGGCATGGCTTTATGCGGAGCCTGTACGGTGCATCTCGATGGAGAACCCACCCGTGCTTGCGTGACTCCCATCTCGGCCACCGTCGGCAAGAAAATCGTGACCATCGAAGCCATCGACCAGGACGCAACAGGGCGAAAGGTCCAGGAAGCCTGGGTAACGCTGGGCGTACCTCAATGCGGTTATTGCCAACCCGGCCAGATAATGGCTGCGACGGCGCTGCTGAAACAAAAACCCAAACCCACCGATGCCGATATCGACAAGGCGATGAGCGGCAATATCTGCCGGTGCGGCACCTATTGCCGCATACGATCCGCTATCAAGCAGGTTGCCGGATTAACGGAGGTCAAACCATGAAAAAGCCACTGGATCGCCCCGAATCAAGCACTGACATCTCGATCGCAGATGACATCCTGCATATCACCAACATCAGCCGCCGCGCTTTTCTCAAGGATCTGGCCCTCACCGGATTCGTACTGGCCGCCGGTTTTCCTTCGCTGACCAGGTCAGACGAAACTGCCCCGCCCCCGCAAACAGATAAGTATGGCGCCGATGCCATGCCGCACGGCTGGGTAGATAATCCGCTGGTGTTTGTCGCCATAGCGGACGACGGCACAGTGACCATCGTTTGCCACCGTTCGGAAATGGGACAAGGCGTACGCACTAGCCTGCCGATGGTGGTAGCCGACGAACTCGAAGCCGACTGGCTGCATGTACGTGTCGAACAGGCGCCAGGCGACGAAGTGCGTTACGGAAACCAGGATACCGATGGCTCCCGCAGCATGCGTCATTTCTTTATGCCCATGCGCCGCGTCGGGGCGGCCGCCCGCACCATGCTGGAATCTGCGGCTGCAGCGCAATGGAAAGTGCCGGTCCAGGAAGTTCGTGCCGAGCAGCATCATGTCCTCCACCCTGCCACCGGCAGAACACTCGGCTACGGGCAGTTGGCCAGGGCTGCAGCAAAACTGCCGGTACCTGCCCGTGAATCCTTGCGTCTGAAAAAGCCGGCGGATTTCCGCTACATCAGCAAGGGTCAGGTTGGGATTTATGACGGACACGATATAGTCACGGGCCAGGCACATTATGGTTTCGACACCCGGCTCAAAGACATGCTTTACGCCGTAATCGCACGCCCCCCCGTATTCGGCGGCAAGGTCGTAAGTTACGATGCCAAAGATGCCCTCAAGGTGCCTGGCGTGATTAAGGTGGTCGAACTCCCAAGCAGCCCTCCCCCCGCCGACTTCAACCCGCTAGGCGGCATCGCCGTGATTGCCCGCAATACCTGGGCGGCCATCCAGGGGCGCAAGGCGCTGAAGATCGAATGGAACAAGGGGCCACATGGCGCCTACGATTCCGTGGCGTATAAGGCCGAACTCGAAGCAGCCGCGCGCAAACCGGGCAAAGTGGTCCGCAACGACGGGGACGCCGATAATGCGCTAAAAAGCGCAGCCAAACGGGTGGAAGCCGAATATTATGCTCCGCATCTCGCCCACGCCTCCATGGAACCACCAGCGGCGACAGCCCGCATCGTCAAGGGAAAATGCGAAATATGGGCCTGCACGCAATCCCCGCAGGCATCCCGGGAACGCGTGGCCAAATGGCTCAAGCTGCCGGAGGAGAATGTTACCGTGCATGTCACCCTGTTGGGCGGCGGTTTCGGACGCAAATCCATACCCGACTACGTCATCGAAGCCGCGCTAATATCGCAGGCGATGAAAGGCAATCCGGTCAAGCTGGCCTGGACACGCGAGGACGACCTGCACCACTCTTATTTCCACACGGTTTCAGTCGAGCGACTGGAGGCGGGTCTGGATAACCAGGGCAAACCGGTGGCCTGGCTGCACAGGACGGTAGCGCCGACCATTTCGTCCACTTTCAGCCCGGACAGCAAACATCAGATGCCGGCCGAACTGGGCATGGGCGTCATCAATGTGCCCTTTGCCGTTGCCAATCTGCGGATTGAAAATCCGGAGGCAGAAGCGCATACCCGCATAGGCTGGTTTCGTTCGGTGTCCAATATCCCGCATGCCTTCGCCATCCAGTCCTTCGTCGCCGAACTGGCCGCTGCGGCGGGACGCGATCCCAAGGATTTCCTGCTGGACCTGATCGGTCCGCCACGCCGTATTGATCCGCGCACCCTTGGCGACACATGGAATCAGGGCGAATCGCCCGATGTGTATCCGGTGGACACCGGACGACTGCGCCGGGTGATCGAAACCGTTGCGCGCGAGGCGGGTTGGGGTCGCACGCTACCCAAAGGACGGGGATTGGGACTGGCGGCCCATTACAGCTTCGTCACTTACGTTGCAGTTGTGGCGGAAGTGGCCGTCAACGAAGACGGCGAATTAAGCATACCCCGCATTGATGTGGCCGTGGATTGCGGGCCGCAGGTCAATCCGGAGCGCATCCGTTCGCAGATCGAGGGTGCCTGCATCATGGGGGTCAGCCTGGCCACGCTGGGCGAAATCAGCTTCAAGGAGGGTGCGGTGATGCAGGATAACTTCCATGACTACCAACTCACCCGCATGGATGGCGCGCCCCGCGAAATACGGGTTCATCTGCTGCCCACGCCCGAGTTCGACACGCCGCTCGGCGGGGTCGGTGAACCGGGTGTCCCGCCCATCGCGCCGGCATTGTGCAACGCGATTTTTGCCGCTATTGGTCAACGCATCCGCCAACTGCCTATCCGGGACCAGTTGCGGAAAGCCTGAACACAGTTCAGCGGCGCGTGGCAATGATCTTTCCCCGATTTTACGGACACACGGCTATGAGGGTAATCTCTATCTCGAGTGTCCAATGGAAACCAAGAAAGAAGAACGCATTCAATCAGACCGTAAAAAATATATAGAACACTTTAAAGTGCGAGCTAATGAGTGCGAAACCACACATTATTAAAGCTAATATACTTATCATGAATAATCATAATTTTTCTTCTATTTACTGTGAATTTCAGTTAGATTGAAAATTGAATCACTTGATTGCCCGGTATGAATGAGTTGATACACTTTTAGGTTATCAATGAGTTATTTTTTTATGAACTCCGAGGTTATTGTTATGAAAAAACTACTATTTCCCATCCTGGCCTTTATTTTCATCGTTACTGGCTGCACGTTTCAAAAGCCGGACTATCTGAAAGTTATAACTCCGGCTGAATTAAACCGAATCATGCAAAACGAGGATATATTCCTTGTTGACGTTCACACGCCCGAACAACGGCATATAAAAGGCACTGACCTTTTTGTTCCTTACAACGAAATCGAGAAATACAAAAACAAATTTCCTGAAGATAAAAATACAGCTATCTATTTGTATTGCGAAGGCGGCCCTATGGGAAATGCAGCCGCAAGGTCTCTTTATGAATTAGGCTACCGTAACTTAACTAATCTTGAGGGAGGAGCGAAGGCTTGGAGAAAGAATGGTTTTAATTTTGAATAAAATGAGTATTTTCCAATAGGTGAAGAAGGCTATTAGAATTCCAGCATCAATTAATAAATGAGAACGAGGTTTTACATGACTATCCAGAATGAACAATTAGCGCAAAAAGTTATTGAAATATTTAAACAAAATATCAGTGAAGATGCTCGTGCCCATATTAGTGAGGCTGAGTTTCAAACATTAGCCCAAATTGTTCGCGAAGCACTATCGCTGGAAATGAGTGAAGCAGCAGAAATGGTCGATAAACTGGAAAAACAGTTAAGAGAAAAAGCACTACATCTTGATCTGGACCTATAACCTCTTAAAAGGAGTTATCTCTTCATTAATGGCTTAGCTTGACGTATATCTGCATCACTTGTACCTTCATCTTTAAGCTTGAGTAATACGGGGATATCCAAGCCTTCTGGGTTGTAGATAGTGATGCGACTGTCATTGAGTGCAATTAATTTCGTACCTTGTTCAAATTATAATCGAGCAGCATGTTTGCCGACAGATCCGAACCACTGAACCACAACTGTCGCATTTTTTAAATCAAAATTCTGATCACGCAACAACGCAATTTCTGTTGCATGGCATATTCCCCGCCTGTCGGGCTAATCTCATCTAACGGAATGCCACAGAGTTCTCTTGGTAGACCGACAGACCGGTCATTTTCATCCCTGACCCAGGCCATACATTCTTCGTTTGTGCCCATATCCGATCCAAAGATATAAGTTTCTTCATTCGCAAGACGAAAATGCTCATCAACACTAACATCCAGAGCTATGCTCACCCTGCCAATGAAGGGGCCATAGCAATATTTTCTACGCCAAATATTTCTTTTTACGAGATTTTTATCTATGCACCTTAATGTCTACAAAATCCCTTG
>JBAZTN010000026.1:0-23479 GCA_041661895.1 Methylobacter sp.
CAACTAGTCTAACCAATTTACCCAGCATGTTTTTTTCCGGTATGAATTTAGTAAATGATTGAATCAAAGCGTTGGATTATATACTGTCTAATCTATTAGTTACAGATAAAAACACCCTTTACCCCCGCCGACAAAAGGCTTTAGCATTAACGAATAAACATTCAACCCATACAATCAGGATAGATTACAAAACTATGCCTGACGATCTCAGTTATTCGATGTACCAGCGAGTTATTGTGAATTAGATTCGGAACAGTCACATATCATTCCCTAGACTATCGACTCAGCATCTAGATGCTTAAGAAATAAAGAAGGATCAATTATTACTATTTTTTTAGACTAGGAGTGGAATCGCAAAGTCAGTTGAATGCATCCCGCCCCAAGAGAGCGATATGCAGATGATAGCTAAAGTATAACGACAAAAAATACAAATTCCTTGCGTTATCTGTTAAGCAAATGATAGGCATAAAAAAACCGTAGCTTCAAAAAGAAGCTACGGTTTGATTGTGCAATTAGATGATTGTTACTTCTTCTGCTTGCGGGCCTTTTTGTCCCTGTGTCACAGTGAACTGTACTTTTTGCCCTTCATCAAGAGATTTAAAGCCGGAGCTGTTGATGTTACGAAAGTGAACAAAAACATCTGGGCCGCTTTCTTGCTGAATAAAACCGAAACCTTTTTCGGCGTTAAACCATTTAACTATACCTGTAGCCATGTGTAAATAATCCTGTAAATGTAGTAATTAAAGCCTTTAAGACTGATGGAGCTGGGAAATATAAGAATTACTTAATGATAAACAGGACGAGCAATACAGATAGAACTTCGTAGAGATAAGCATAACGGTAAATCAATTTCAAGCTGAGGGCATTGTATAGAGGCATTTTAGCAATGTCAATTTTTATATCCATCTAATATTAAGCAACTATATTTCGTTTTTTTGAATAAACCAATTATCCTGTACAAAATTTTTCCTTTGACACTTATGACAAGAAAAACCACCTCATTCAAAGCGGCTCTGTTATTTCCCAACCGAATCCTCGCTCATTTTCATAGTCAAATTGAACAACAAAAACAGGTTCTGGAACGCGTCCGTACCGTTTTACCTGCTGCATTAGCCGCACACGCCCTACACTGCGTCATTAATGATAAAAAACTGCTTATTTACACGGATACTGCGGCTTGGGCATCTCAATTACGCTTTTACAACAGCGCCATTCTCGCAATCATCGCTCCGGTAACAAGAGAATCCATTTCGATAACGCAGATTAAAGTCATTGCAGATATCGCAAGCACTCATGCTCAACCAAGCCGGAAGCCACTTATTCCTTCCGCAGAAAAAATAGATATTATTCGAAACCATAGCCTTACTGTTCCGGATGAACAATTAAAATTAGCGTTGCTAAAATTAAGCGCAACGCTAACAAGACTATCCAGTTAAAACTGGACAGCGTAAGAGACGACGTATGGATGCAGAGGGGGAAGCGCCGAAAACAGGCGCTCTAGGCGATACAGAAACAAATTTCGGAGTCTTTATGCAGCAGGTCGGGGAGATTGTGCAGAACGCATAAAAGAAATCGGGGCTTCTTCTTCGTCCTCAAAAGTAACCATTTCCCACGCTTCCTTATCATTTAATAGGGCGCGGAGTAATTTATTGTTCAATCCGTGACCCGATTTATAACCGGTAAATTCACCAATCAAACTATGTCCCAAGAGATATAAATCACCAATCGCATCAAGGATTTTATGCTTAACAAATTCATCGGCATAGCGCAAGCCGTCTATATTAAGCACTTTATCATCATCGACCACGATTGCATTATCCAGGCTTCCACCCAGAGCAAGATTATTTTTCCTCAGCATTTCGATATCTTTCATGAAACCAAAAGTTCTGGCTCGACTCACTTCCTTAACAAACGTGGTCGATGAAAAATCCATCGTGGCTGTTTTTACATGATCTTCAAAAGCAGGATGCTCAAAATCAATCGTAAAAGTAACCTTGAATCCTTCGAATGGCGCAAATTCAGCCCATTTATCACCGTCTTCAACTCTTATACTACGCTTTATACGCATATACTGTTTTGGACTGTCTTGCTCTTCAACGCCTGCAGACTGGAGTAAAAAAACAAAAGGGCCGGCACTCCCATCCATAATCGGAACTTCCGCCGCACTAACATCAATAATAGCATTATCAATGCCTAAGCCAGCAAAAGCTGAAAGCAAATGCTCAATGGTTGATATCTTCACATCGCCCGCAACCAATGTTGTTGAAAGCATGGTTTCGCCAACATTTTCCGGTGTTGCCTCAATAGTAACCGGATTATCAAAATCGACCCTGCGAAATCTAATTCCGGTATCTGCTTCAGCAGGGCGTAAAGTTAAATAAACTTTATCGCCCGTATGCAGCCCAACACCCGTTGCCCTGATTGTGTTTTTTAAAGTTCGCTGTTTAATCATAAAATAAATAACGCCAAGTAAAGAAGGCAAAAGTTAAAGATTCTATCATAATCAGTCTCAAAAATAGATACCGAATCCACTTTCACCTGAACTAGTCAGCTTGACGCCTTAGAAACGCTGGAATATCCAGATAATCTAAATCTACATCTTTTTTAGGCTGCGCTCCAAAACGTGTTTCTCTGCTTTCGTTTCTGTTTTGGCGCAGTACCGTCGGCTTATCCAAGCCTTCATAATTGGCCTCACCTGTAATCACATTCTGATTAATGTGTCCAACTGTCGCTTTCGGTGTGGCCTTAGCCGCCCGTGCCAATCCCATTCCTGTAGCGACAACTGTCACTTTAATTTCATCGCCTAACTCAGGATTAATAGACATGCCAATTTTGATAACGGCATCCTCTGAAGCAAATTCATGAACGATCGTACCGACCTCATCGAACTCTGCAATACCCATATCAGCGGCCGAAATATTAACCAGAATACCGAGTGCGCCCTGCAAATTTATATCTTCCAACAATGGACAGGCGATTGCTTTCTCAGCCGCTTCTCTGGCCCGATATTCACCTGCTGCCGAACCTGAACCCATAATGGCCGCACCCATTCCAGCCATTACTGTTCTGACATCAGCAAAATCCACGTTGATCATTCCAGGATGAACAATAAGTTCAGTAATTCCCCTCACGGCATCCAGTAAGACATTATTAGCCGCTTTAAATGCATTCACTAAAGAAACATTGTCACCCAGTACCGGCAATAATTTCTGATTAGGAATGATGATCAATGAGTCAACATACTTTTCAAGCTCTGCTATACCTTGCTCTGCAGTTGCCAACTTCTTTTTGCCTTCAAACAAAAATGGTTTTGTCACTACTGCAACAGTAAGAATACCCATTCCTTTAGCAATTTCAGCAATAACTGGAATTGCACCCGTGCCGGTTCCACCACCCATGCCCGCAGTCAGGAAAACCTTATCCGCACCCTGTAAAACTTCTTTGATGCGCTCCTTATTTTCATTTGCTGCGAGCCTTCCAACTTCTGGGTTTGTACCTGCACCCAAACCTTTGGTCAATTCAACGCCTAATTGAATAATAGTGCCAACATTTAATTTTCTTAATGCCTGGGCATCAGTATTTGCACAGATAAACTCAACCCCTTCAATATGGTTAGTAACCATATAACTGACTGCATTACCTCCACCGCCACCCACGCCAATAACCTTGATGACTGCACTTTCATTACTAAAATCCATTAATTCATATTTCATTGTCGCTGCCCCTTAATATTTTCTGCAAAACTATTAAAAATTACCCTGAAACCAACTTTTCATTCTTGAAAACACACTAGGGCCTTCAGCGTCAATTCTTCTGCCTACGCCCTGATGATCCTTTCCATACCTTAATAATCCGACTCCTGTAGAGTGAATCGGATTTTTCACCACTTCTGCCAGCCCTGTAACATTTTGTGGAACCCCCATTCGAACCGGCATATGAAAAATCTCTTCTGCCAGATCTATTAATCCCATTACTTTTGAACTGCCGCCCGTTAACACTATCCCGGCGGCAATTAATTCTTCATAGCCGCTACGCCTTAATTCAGACTGAACCAGAAGCATTAATTCTTCATAGCGAGGCTCAATAATCTCTGCTAAATTTTGTGTTGAAATCTTGCGAGGTGCCCTATCGCCGATACTTGGCACTTCAATTGTTTCATCAACATTCGCCAACTGCGTTAATGCACACGCATATCTCCGTTTAATATCTTCAGCATTGAGCGTTGGCGTACGCAACGCGACAGCAATATCATTAGTGACCTGATCACCCGCGATTGGTATGACTGCCGTGTGTTTTATTGCACCATCTACAAAAATTGCAATGTCTGTTGTCCCACCGCCAATATCAATTAAACAAACACCCAGTTCCTTTTCATCTTCCGTGAGTACAGAATTACATGATGCCAATTGTTCCAGCACAATATCATCAACCTCCAACCCACAACGGCGAATACATTTGACGATATTCTGTGATGCACTGACACTGCCGGTTACCATGTGAACCTTTGCCTCCAGGCGAATTCCCGACATACCAATTGGCTCTTTAATACCGTCCTGAAGATCGATAACAAACTCCTGCGGCAATATATGTAAAATCTTCTGATCCGCAGGAATAGCTACAGCACGAGCAGAATCAATCACCCTGTCTATATCGTACTGAGTCACTTCCTTATCCTTAATTGCCACTATGCCGTGTGAATTAAGACTTCTAATATGACTGCCTGCAATACCTGCATACACTGACTTAATCTGACAACCCGCCATTAACTCAGCTTCTTCAATGGCACGCTGTATAGACTGCACAGTCGATTCCAGATTTACGACAACACCTTTCTTCAGTCCACGCGACGGCGTTGATCCAATGCCTATAATTTCAATATTGCCATCACTGGTCAGCTCACCAACAATAGCCGCGACCTTCGAAGTACCGATGTCCAACCCGACTATTAAATTACGTTCTGTTTTTTTCGCCATTTTGTTTGCTCTGTATTGCCCTGATTACCCATTTATTTCAACTTGCGGATTCGCGATTTTTTTCCAGTCAATTTGTTCAGCTCCAGGTTTCCATGAAACCGCATATCCATTGGGATATCTCAAATCAACTATGGCTATTCGCTCAACCTGCTCTTGTCCTAGCACATCCAGCGTTTTCAAAAAACGCTGCAATTTCTTTAACTGTTCATTTCGCCCCAACAGTATTTCCGTGCCTGTTGTTAATTTAATCTTCCACGCCCACCGATCATTAATACTGAACTCCGCCAATTTCATGGACTGATCCGCTAATGCTGTTTTAATGCCCTTCATTATTTCCAATGTCTTCGTTTGTTTCAGCTCCGGGCCCTGCAGTAAAGGTAATGTTTTAAATTGTTCTATATTCTTAGGTGTAAATATCTCACCCTGTGCATTCATAAGACTTTGCTGTCCCCATCGTACATAGGGCTTTTTTTCATGTACTTTTATGGCTATCGCATCAGGCCATACTCGCTTAACCGTAACAGTTTCTACCCACACCAATTTCGAGATTGCCTCATGAATTGCCTGCATATCAACATCAAAAAAACCGGTCATCACTAAAGGTTCTAAAGCAGCCTTGACTTCGTCCTTACTGAGATACTGAAAAACACCTTCGGTTCTCACATATTTAATCGGCATGGCACCGGAGCCACTCTTAGCCGCATAGCCAAACAGCCAAATCAGACCAGTTAAAAGCGATACTAACATCATGATTTTTGCTGTTCGCATGGGCATTACCTGAGACTGGTTTCCAAGACCCGCCAGACTAATTCTTCAAAATCCATACCCGCCTGCCTAGCCGCCATCGGCACTAAACTATGATCTGTCATTCCTGGGACGGTATTAACCTCTATCAGCTGATACTGACCTGAATCATCAACAAACACATCGACTCTTCCCCAGCCTTTAACGCCTATTACCTCACAAGCCTTTACAGCCAATTCCCTTACGAACAACTCTTGATCCTGACTCAAACCGCAAGGGCAATGGTATTGCGTAGTCGTGGCCTGGTATTTTGCTTCGTAATCATAAAATTCGTTCGGCGTTTCCAGGCGAATAACCGGCAGCGCCTCACCATCCAGTACCGCAGCGGTATATTCTTTACCTGTCACCCAGGCTTCTGCGTAAACGTCGCAACGATATTCCGCCGCCACTTTTAGCGCTTGTTGCAATTCATCCCGATTTGTTGCCTTACTCATACCTATGCTGGATCCTTCCTGCGCCGGCTTGACGATGACCGGAAAACCCAACTTTTCAATACAGGCGTCCAGATCATTTTCATCTTTCAATAAATACCATTTAGGCGTAACCAGTCCGTAACCCTGCCAGCACAGCTTGGTCCGGAGCTTATCCATGCTCAAGGCCGAAGCCATGACGCCGCTACCGGTGTAGGGAATACCCATAACCTCCAGAACCCCCTGCAGCACGCCATCTTCACCACCGCGGCCGTGGATGATATTAAATACCCGGTCAAACTTCTGTCCGGCCAAAGCGTCAATTGGGCTGCCCGTCACATCAATGGCAATAGCATCCACACCTTTACGTTTTAAAGCCTCATAGACAGCTGCGCCACTTCTTAAAGAGACTTCCCTTTCAGCTGCAGATCCACCCATCAACACTGCAACACGCCCAAATTCTTCCGGTTTTTTTAGCACTAATGCTTTCATATTTCTTTGCCTACCATGCAAACCTCAGTCTGCAAAACCACACCCTGATGTTCTTTAACTTTATCTCGTACATAGTTAATTAATGCCTCGATATCCGCCGCTTTTGCATTGCCGGTATTCACAATAAAATTTGCATGTTTTTCCGATACACAAGCACCGCCAATGGCATAACCTTTTAAACCTGTTTGTTCTATCAACCGTGCAGCATGATCGCCTTCCGGATTTTTAAATACCGACCCGCAACTGGGCTGGTTTGTCGGTTGAGTTGCTGCCCGTTTTTCCAATAAGCCTCTAATTTTTTGCTGACTCAATGCTGTATCACCTTGTTGCAAACTTAAATTCGCCGCCAGAAACCATTCATCTTCAAACCCTTTTACAGACCGGTAACTCACCCTAAATTCTTGTGGTTCACGAAGATTTACGTTCCCCGCTGCATCTATCATCTCTACATTTTTGACAATGCCCCAAGTTTCCCCGCCAAATGCCCCTGCGTTCATCTTTAAGGCCCCGCCCATAGTTCCTGGTATCCCTGCCAAAAACTCTGCACCTGTTAATCCTTGCTCTCCACAAAAACGAGCGACATGTGCACAGGGAACTCCAGCTTCTACATAAACTATTCCCTGACCAGCAAGTTTCATTTCTTTTAATCGTCCCTTGGTATTAATCACTGTGCCGCGTATGCCACCATCCCTGACCAATAAATTACTGCCCAGCCCTATCCAAAATACCGGCTCGGCTTTAGGCAGAGCCTTGATAAATTCGATCAAGTCCTGCCGGTCTTGCGGGATGTACATTTGATCCGCAGGGCCACCAACACGCCAGCTTGTGTATTTCGCCAGCATTTCATTTTTTAACAACCGGCCTTTCGGTAATTGCTCCTGCATTACTCTCCTCCCTGCTTCAATGCAGTCGTCGACAACCGCTCCATGCGTTGTTCTACCTCCTGTGTCCATGCAGTCGCTCTTTCATTCGCCATCAGTCGCTTAACCAGTCAATGCTTCTGCCAACAATTGCGGCAATTGTGTGGAGATTTGTCCAACATTACCTGCGCCCATGGTTAAAACCACATCATCAGCTTTTACTATGCCAGCCAATATTTGCGGTAACTCCTCCCAGTTTTCGACAAACACCGGATCAACTTGTCCGCGTATGCGGATTGCCCGACTTAATGTTCTGCCATCGGCACCCGCAATCGGCGCTTCTCCTGCCGAATAGACATCCATGAGTATCAATACATCAACACCAGAAAGAACATGGACAAAATCTTCAAACAAATCTCTGGTGCGGGTATATCTGTGCGGCTGGAAAATAATCACCTTACGCCTTTCCGGCCAAGCCTGACGCAAGGCTTCCAGTGTTGCAGCAATCTCACGAGGATGATGCCCATAGTCATCAACCAGCGTCAGCTTGCCCATACCCATCGGCACATCGCCGTTAATTTGAAACCGTCTTCCTACGCCTTTAAAAGCACCGAGGCTTCTTATAATTGCTCCATCATCAACAGCCAGCTTGGTTGCCACTGCGATAGCCGCAAGTGCATTAAGCATGTTGTGCCAACCGGGCATATTCAAAGTAACCCGCAGCGATGGATAGGCGCCCCTGCGAATTACTTCAAAAGAGGTATTCATACCTTTCTGTTCAATATTTACAGCCCGAACATCGGCATCTTCATGGACACCATAAGTCATTACCGGTTTGGATATTTCCGGCAGGATTTCTCTGATACCTTCGTCATCCAGACACATCACCGCCAGTCCATAAAAAGGAAGATGATGTAAAAACTCTATAAAAGTGTCTTTTAATCGCTGATAACTGCCTTCATAAGTCGCCATATGATCTTGATCAATATTGGTGACTATGGCCATCATTGGTTGTAAGTACAGAAACGAAGCATCACTTTCATCGGCTTCGGCGACCAAATAATGGCCCAGGCCCAATTTGGCATTGCTGCCTGCACTGTTTAACCGCCCGCCAATGACAAAGGTAGGGTCAAGACCGCCCTCGGCCAGCATGCTTGCTGTTAAGCTAGTGGTTGTGGTCTTGCCATGCGTTCCGGCAACGGCAATGCCAAACCTGAAACGCATCAATTCAGCCAGCATTTCCGCACGCGGGATTACCGGAATTCTTTTGAGATAAGCTTCATCAATTTCTTCATTACTGCGATCTATTGCACTGGAAGCCACAACCACATCGACCTGCGCTATATTTTCCCGCTTATGTCCGATATTGATGGTCACGCCCAATCCGGCCAGTCTTTGAGTCACCGCGCTTTCTTTAATGTCCGAACCTGAGACCTGATAACCAAGGTTCGACAAAACCTCAGCAATGCCGCTCATACCGGTCCCGCCTATACCCACGAAATGTATCCGGCTGATATTGCCTAACGCCTCCGTTGGCATCTGACTGTTTTGAAGGCTCATAATCCTGCCTCGGCTATGCAATAACCGGCAACCGCCTCTGTCGCATCCAGACGTGCACATCCTTTTGCAACCTTACCCATAGCATCCAATTGTTTGCGTGCTTTTGTTATTTGCTCTACCAGCGTTTTTGCATTCAAATCTTTCTGCATCAACATTAGTCCAGCACCAACATCGGTTAAATATTTAGCATTAGCTGTCTGATGATCATCAATAGCGCCCGGTAACGGCACAAAAATTGCTGGAACACCTGCCGCCGCGACTTCACTCACAGTCATTGCACCGGATCTGCAAATCACCATATCGGCCCATTGATAGGCCGACATCATATCTTCTATAAAAGCATTAACTTCCGCCTTAACGCCTAGGGCCTTATATCGGCTCTTAACCTGCTCAAGCATTGCGGTACCGGTCTGATGCCTTACCTCTACACTGTTCAATTCTGCAAGAGCCTCAGGAACGACATCATTCAATATCTTGGCGCCTTGACTGCCACCAACGACCAATATCCTGATGCCCAGCTCCGTCAGTTCGCCCTTGCCTTCACTGGCTTGCGTGCTCAAAAGGGAACCTGGGGACAGAAACTGCTTTCTTAACGGGTTGCCAGTAAATTTGGCATTTACTTTGTTGTTAAAACTGTCAGGAAATGCTTCTAATACCTGATTAGCCACCTTAGCCAACAATCGGTTAGTTGTACCGGGTACGCGATTTTGTTCATGAATAATCAAAGGAATACCTAACAACTTTGCCATCAACCCACCAGGACCCGCAACAAATCCACCCATGCCCAACACTACATCAGGTTTACGCTTCCTCAATATTTTCAGTGCCTGCATACACGCCATCAACAACTTAAATACAGCTATTATTTTCGAGATAAAGCCTTTGCCACGCACACCGGCAACAGACAACCAATCAATCTCGATACCATTTTCAGGAATTACCCGACTTTCCAAGCCGTTTTTTGTGCCTAGCCAGCTAACTTGCCAACCTTTTTCCATTAACAATTGAGCAACCGCTAGTGCTGGAAACACATGCCCTCCGGTTCCACCGGCCATGATAACTATGCGATTACCCATGATAACCTCTCGCTCCCATGCGCTGAGCGGGAGCAGTACTGGCATTTGTTTCAGCAGTTTCACTTTGCACCCGAAATAACAACGCAATCGCGCAACACATAATCATCATACTGCCGCCGCCATAACTCATTAATGGTAAAGTCAGACCTTTCGTTGGCAAAATTCCCATATTGACACCCATATTGACGAATGACTGAAAGCCAAACCAAATCCCCAAACCATAAGCAATAAATGCAGAAAACCGTTGTCCTGCCTGTTCTGCAGCCTCGGCTATCTCAAACGTGCGCCATACCAATAACGAAAACAAGCCTATTACCGTAACCACTCCCAGCAAACCTAATTCTTCGGCTATTACTGAGAACAAAAAATCCGTGTGCGCTTCAGGTAAATAAAATAGTTTCTGTATTCCACTGCCTAACCCTACGCCCAACCATTCCCCACGTCCGAATGAAATAAGCGCCTGGACTAATTGAAATCCGGTTTTCAACGGATCAGCCCAAGGATCCATAAAACTGGTGACCCGAACCAGCCGATAAGGTGAGAAATAAACCAGTAACATTGCCAATATGCCGATTATCAACAGCAATACTATAAATTGCGATAATCTTGCGCCCGCCAAAAACATAACACCCATGGCTATCATTAAAATAACTACGGCCGAACCAAAATCAGGTTCCAGTAATAGCAACAAGCACGCTATAGAGAACAGCGCCAATGGTTTAAGCAAGCCGAAGGCCGAATCCTGGACTGTGCTTTGATGTCGGGTAACATATCCCGCCATATAAATTACCGAAAAAAACTTAACCACTTCGGACACTTGTATTCTTAATCCAGCTATCGACAGCCAGCGTACGCTACCGTTAACCTTTACCCCAAGACCCGGTATCAGCACTATGATCAATAGCATTAATCCTGCTATAAACAACTTAGGCCCATTTTCCTCCCAGACGCGCATTGGAGTTGCAGCAACACATCCGCCTAAAATCAGTCCCAAACCTATATGCATTAACTGTCTGACTGGATAATACAAACTGTCACCCGTCATTTTTACGCCCAAATGCAATGACGCCGAAGACACCATGACAAATCCAATAAGCAATAAACTTACGCTCACACAGAGCAGCAGCGGATCAAAATGAAACCGATTTGCTCGTGCCAGTGATAGCTTCATTCATGTCTCCTTGGTATCCGCCTGTTCATCTGCCCGCCATGGATGTTGAAACCAAAGCAGACGTTTTAGGCGATGCCGCAAGTCCGCAGGAACGGTCGCTACCAACCAAGGCCAATACAGCTTTAGTAAATTTTTCGCCCCGATCCTGATAATTTTTAAATTGATCAAGACTGGCACAGGCAGGAGAAAGCAATACACTGTCACCGGCATCCGCAAGACCGGCTGCGATCTGTACGGCTTGCGTCATATTTGCAGCGAAAAAAACGGGAACACAGCCATTTAGAGCCTGTGCTATCAATTCCGCATCCTTTCCCATCAACACAACACTTTTTGCTTTTTCTCTAATTGCAGGCGTCAATTCATTCATATCAGCGCCCTTCGCATCGCCACCGGCAATGAGTATCACCTTGCGCTCATAGCCCTCCAATGCAGCAACGCAGGCGCCAATATTGGTCGCCTTTGAATCATTAACCCAGGTGACGCCGCGTATTTCTGCAACGCGCTGCATCCTGTGACTCAGGCCTTTAAATTTTCGTAAGGCATTGCACATTACCTGTTCATCCAGACCCACGGCCACACCTAGTGCTAATGCTGCCAGGGCATTTGCCGCGTTGTGCCTGCCTTCGAGCGGCAGTTCGGCCAGCGGCATCAGACACTGTTCTTTGTACATCAAATATTCTGCGGCACCCTTTTTCTGAAGGTAAAAATCAGCGTTCTTTTTGATCGAGAATGTGAAAACGCTGCGACCTTCTTCCTGCATCGCATTGACCATTGGGTCATCGGCATTAATCACCATGACCCCATTGCCTTTAAAAATTCTTTGTTTTTCCTGAGCGTATTCCGCTATATCGGCATGTCTGTCCAGATGGTCAGGGCTAATATTCAGCACCGTTGCAGCTACCGCATTCAAGACTGAAGTTCGCTCGAGTTGAAAACTGGAAAGCTCCAGCACATACAATTGCGCTGGCTGCCCCAACAAATCAAGCGCGGGCGTACCCAAATTCCCTCCCACACCCACTTGCAGTCCAGCTTCTTTTGCCATTTCGCCGAACATGGTTGTAACGGTGCTTTTGCCATTTGAACCACTAATTGCAACTACCGGGGCATTCACAGAGCAGGCAAACAAGTCAATATCACTGATAATTTTTGCCCCATTGACAATGGCTTTACTAATCGCTTTTTCATTGAGTGAAACACCAGGACTAACGACCAAATGTGTCGCCACTTTAAAAGCAGCCTCATCAAAACCTCCGGCAAACACCGGTATATCTGGCATCTGTTGAAAAAATTCATCCATTAGTGGTGGCTTTTCACGACTATCGATAATGGCAAAGTTGATACCAAGTTTTTGCAAATAATGCGCAGCCGAAATTCCTGTAATTCCTAGTCCCACCACCAATACCTTGGCGTTTTGCGGATCCAGTGCAAAGTTCTGTTTTAACAATGCTGTAATTTCCGCCTTGCCTACAGGAGGTAAGTAAGGGGCATGAACAGGAGCGGAAGCTTTATACATTTCTTATCTCAGTTTCAAAGTAGCCAAGCCAATCAACACCAGGATGACTGTGATGATCCAGAATCGCACGATAACCCGAGGCTCCGGCCATCCTTTCAATTCAAAATGATGATGTATCGGTGCCATGCGAAAAACACGTTTTCCTGTCATTTTGAAAGAGGCCACTTGAATAATCACTGACACTGTTTCCATGACAAAAACCCCGCCCATAATCATCAGCACAATTTCCTGCCTAACCAGCACCGCCAATACACCCAAAGCTGCGCCCAATGCAAGCGCGCCGACATCGCCCATAAACACCATTGCGGGATAGGCGTTAAACCATAAAAAGCCCAATCCGGCACCGACCAAAGCCGCACAAAATACGATCAACTCCCCGGCATTGGGTAAGTAGGGTATCGCCAGATATTGTGAAAAAGTCACGTGACCTGATAAATATGCAAAAATTCCCAAGCCGGTAGCAACCATCACAGTAGGCATAATCGCCAACCCATCTAGTCCATCGGTCAAGTTGACTGCGTTGCTGGTTCCAACAATAACAAAATAGGTCAGGACGATATACATCCAGCCCATATCCAGCATGAAGTCTTTAAAGAAAGGAATAATTAATTGCGTTTCTGCCGGCAGTACTGCTGTTTTATACAAGAAAACTGCCGCTGTTAAACCTATTAAGGACTGACAGAGATATTTAGCTTTAGCCGACAAACCGTCACTGTTGTTCTTTATTACCTTTCTATAATCATCAATAAAACCAATGATGCCGTAACCCATAGTTACCAGCAAAATAACCCATATATAACGATTACCAAGATCGGCCCACAACAAAGTACTGAATGCTATGGCGACCAATATCAAGGTTCCGCCCATGGTAGGCGTTCCGGCCTTCTCGTAATGCGTTTGGGGCCCTAACTCACGGATGCTTTGCCCGATCTTTTTGCGGCTTAATTTCCTGATCATTGCTGGCCCGATCATGAAAGAAATTGCCAGCGATGTTAAAGCGCCGAGAATGGCGCGAAAAGTCAGGTAGTGGAATACTCTGAAACCGGCATCAAAGGTCATCAAATAATCTGCAAAGTAAAGTAACATCGTTTAGATCCTGAAATTCTCAACCAGTGCTGCCACTACATTCTCCATATGCTGCGCCCTTGATCCTTTGATCAGAATCGCCTCATCACCTTTAAGTGCTTGTTTTAACACATCAATCAATTCATTTTGGGTTTCAAAAAAAGTTGCCCCCGCACCAAACACCTTCACCGCATTCCGTGCATCAGAACCTACCGCTAACAATCGAACAACGCCTGCAGACTTAATGAGTTCGCCAATTTTTTCGTGTATTTTTACGCTTTCCGGCCCCAATTCGCCAAAAGCACCTAAAACCAGCCAAGGCTTGCCCGCACAGTTGACCAGTACGTCAAGGCCGGCTTTCAGTGAAGCCGGATTGGCGTTATAGGTATCATCTATAACAATATTTCCTAAACGGCTTACCAGTGGCTGCAATCTTCCTGTTACCGGTTTTACACTTTCCAATCCCTGTTTAATTTGTTTCAGGTCTATGCCCAACGCCAAGCAGGCTGCAGTTGCCGCTAACGCATTAACAACATTATGCTGACCCGCCAGCTTTAGCTTCACCGTTGTAACACCCTGCTCAGTCATTAAGTCAAAGGTAGTGGAGAACTCGTTGTTAATAACTTCCGTCTTGGCTGTATGAGCCGTCACATTGGCGCCATCATCCAAACCAAACGATATGATCTTTCTGGTTCCGGCTACTGACTTCCAATAGTCAAAATACTTGTCATCCCGGTTAATAACTGCAACGCCGGCCTGTTTAAGCGTCTGGATTATTTCCCCTTTCGCTTTGGCAACGCCATCAACACTGCCGAAGCCTTCTATATGGGCGGCACCTACATTGGTAATGACTGCAACATCAACCTGAGCATAGTTACTTGTGTATTCAATTTCGCCCGGATGGTTTGCACCCATCTCGATGACTGCATACCGGTGTTGTTCATTCAATCGCAACAACGTCAAAGGCACACCGATGTCATTATTTAGGTTGCCTTGTGTAAATAGGGTATTACCATTGACACTCAATATTGCCGCCACCATTTCCTTTACTGTGGTCTTGCCGTTACTGCCGGTAATGCCAACAACCGATACTGGCACTTTTTTCCGCCAGGCTCCTGCTAATTCAGCCAATGCCAACCGTGTATCATCAACAACGATATGCGGTATGGTTGCAGTAATGCCTTTATGTACAATGGCAGCCGAAGCCCCTGCTTGTTCAGCCTTATCGACAAATTCATTGCCATCAAAATTGTGGCCTTTAATCGCAATATAAAGCTGGCCCGGCTTTATTGCCCGGGTATCTATACTGACGGATGAGACTTCAACATCATTCCCGATCAACTGTCCCTGCACATTTTCGGCGCAGTCACTCAGCATCATTTTCACTGGTTTTCCGTTCTCATTTTTAATGCTTCCATTACAACCCGACTATCGCTAAATGGTAGTTGCACACCGTTGATTTCCTGATATTGCTCATGGCCCTTACCCGCAATCACAACACAATCATTTGCTGCGGCTATTGCTATTACTGTTTGTATCGCCTTTTCTCTGTTTTGAATCACTTCGACCTTAACTGGTCGCACCGGTTCCATATCGGTTGCGACACTTCCACCATCCCTGGCAGTCGAACTGCAACCAGCCAAAATGTCATGCACTATATCTTGTCCATTTTCAAAGCGCGGATTGTCATCCGTAACAATCACATGATCCGCCCAATGCTCTGCTATTTTTCCCATTTGCGGACGCTTACCGGTATCTCTGTTACCGCCACAACCAAAAACTACCCATAACGCCTGTTTGCAGTGCTTACGCAAACTGGATAGCACTTTGTCCAAAGCATCCGGCGTATGGGCATAATCAACAAAAATCATCGGCCCGACTTCTTCGCCAAAACGCTCCATGCGGCCAGTAACTGGCTTTATGTGCGACAACTTCTCTGTAGCGTCTACCAGCGGGACGCCCATAGCCAGCATTACGGTTAAAACGGCCAAGACATTCTCTATATTAAAATCACCATAAAGCGGCACTTTCACTCGCTGAGTTTCAGTCGTCCAGCGCACATCAAACTCTATCCCGTCCACTTTATGCAAAATATTTTCCGCACTAACCGTCTCTGCTAAACCTGCCTTCTTCCCCAGCACACTAAAGCCCCATACGTCTACCGATTCGGGTACTGCCGCAATAATCTGGTCGCTATAGGCATCATCCAGATTCACCACAGCAAAGGCCAAACCGGGCTTTTTCAATAACTCCAACTTGGCCTGAACATAAGCTTCCATAGTGCCGTGATAATCCAGATGATCGCGACTAATATTGGTAAATACAGCGCCTTTAAAAGTCACCCCATTAACCCGGCCCTGTTCCAAACCATGCGACGAAACTTCCATCGCTACGGTTTTCTTTTTATCCTTTAATAACTCAGCAAGCATTTGTTGAACTGCCAAGGCATCAGGCGTGGTATTCAACGTCTTGTTGAGCTTGCCCCACTCACCCCAGCCCAGTGTCCCTATAATTCCGCAGTCATCCAGCAGTTGACTCAAAAACTGGCTGCAGGACGTTTTCCCATTGGTTCCGGTGATACCAATAACATTCATAGATCTTGAAGGATCGCCATAAAAACGGGCAGCAATTTCGTCCAATTTCGATCCCAGGTTTTCTATTTCTATAACAGACACATTATTAATTTGTTCCGCCAGGTACTTCCCATTTCCCGCTGGATCAAAAATCACTACGCAAGCTCCATTATTAATGGCTTGTTCAGCATGCAGCAGACCATGCTGCTTAGCTCCGGCCAGAGCAATAAATACATTTCCGTAAGCTACTGTCCGACTATTCAAGGACAAGCCATTAATCGACATATCCTTATCAACAACCGCCAGGCCCTCTAGTAAATCTTTCAATCTCATAAAAACGGGTTTATAAGGCTGGCCGTGTCAATAAAACTGGCATGCTACCCTCCTTATCAGGAGCGACCTCCAGCACTCTCAATGCACCAGCCATCACTTTAGAAAACACCGGTGCGGAAACCAAGCCGCCGTAATATTGACCAGCAGAAGGCTCATCAATCATGACTACAATAATCAAGCGCGGATTGTTTGCTGGAGCCATTCCGGCAAAAACCGAAAAATAACTTTTTTCCGTATACCCACCTGCACCCGCTTTTTTTACTGTTCCGGTTTTACCGGCGACACTATAACCATCCACTCTGGCTTCGTAAGCTGTGCCATCTTTCATAATTACAGTTTCCAGCATTGCTCTGACTCTCTTGGCCGTTTTAGCTGAGAACACGCGCTGCATGTCATTATCTTCATCTCGTTTCAGCAAACTAACTGAATGCAAGACTCCATTATCTGCCAAAGCCGTATAGGCTCTTGCCAATTGCAATGCAGAGGTACTCAGCCCATAGCCAAATGACAGGGTCGCACGCTCAAATTCGCCCCACCCTTGATAATCCAGCAAGCTACCACTGGCTTCACCAGGAAAACCTGACCCAGCCGCAACCCCAAAACCGAGCTTGTGATATATCCCCCAAAAATATTCAGGAGGCATTCTCAATGCCATCTGACTTACCGCAACATTGCTTGACTTCTTCAGCACCTGAGTCAAATCCAGTGCCCCGTAATTATGTACGTCCTTAACCAAATGACGCCCTACCTTGAAGACGCCATGCGTTTCAAAAACCTCATCAAGCCGAACATATTTTCCATCTAAGGCAGCTGCAACAACAAATGGCTTGACCGTTGACCCCGGCTCAAATACATCCGTTAACGCTCTATTCCTGTACAGACTTTCCTTTAAGCCTTTTCTTGTATTGGGATTAAATGACGGCTGATTCACTGCCGCCAGAATCTCTCCGTTCTTTGCATCCAATACCACTAACGCCGCTGATTTGGCCCTGTTAGCGTTAACCGCCAACTGTAATTCCCGATAAGCCAAGTATTGGATGCGCTGATCAATACTTAACTCAAGATCTTTTCCCGCAACAGGCTCTTTTATGTTTTCAATATCTTCAATAATTCTGCGCTGCCCATCCCTGATAACCCGCTTGCTGCCAGGAATGCCTTTTAATACCTTTTCATATCCCGCTTCAATCCCCGCCTGACCAATATCATCAATATTGGTAAAACCAACCAAATGAGCAGAAACGCCTCCTGCAGGATAAAAACGCTTGAACTCTCGCTCGAAATAAACACCTTCAAGCTTTAACGCTTTTACCTCATCAGCAATCCCGGGATTTATCTGGCGGGCAATATAAGCAAACTGCTTATGTGAATCGCCCCCAAGCTGTTCATTTACCTTGCCCTGCGGTAAATTCAGCAACTTTTCCATTTGCCTGATCTCGTCTTTTTTATCCGCCTTAAGTTCTTGCGGATTAATCCAAATAGACTCAACAGGGGTGCTGATAGCCAGCGGCTCACCATTTCTATCCTTTATCATGCCCCTATATGCGGAAACAGACACATCACTAACATGTCTCATGTCGCCCTGTTCTTTTAAAAACTGCTTATTAAACACCTGTAAATCAACAGCTCTACCAAACAGTACCGCCATACAAGTCATCATAAAAATGATAACCATTTTCCTTCTGCCCGAATAATTGCTTTCCGCCTTTCTAGCTTTATTTTTGCCTTGAAAACTCATCACTTAGGGCTTTATATAAATAATTTTTTCCCGTGCCGGCATGACCAATTTCAATTGCTCCCGCGCCACTAGCTCAATCCGGTTCTGTTCCGCTAAAGTTGTCAGCTCCAATTGCATCTGACCCCATTCCACTTCACATTGGTCCAAAGCTCTTTCCTGCTTTTGAATCTCAATAAAAACCAATCGCGAATAGTATTTGCTATAAATCGCAGCCAAAGCCGATATCAGAAGCACTAACACTAACCCTCCCACACCCAGATAGCGATTTGTTGACACTTAAACTCTCTCAGCTACTCGCATTACCGCGCTACGCGCTCTTGGATTTCGACTGATCTCCGACTTTCCTGCCTTCAGGGCTTTACCTATTTTCTTTAAAATACCTTTAGCTATATCAACTTCCTTTATTGGCAACTTGCCAGGATTATATTTAGCCCCTGACTCATCTCTGATAAAGCGTTTTACAATTCTGTCTTCCAATGAATGAAAAGAAATAACAACCAATCGCCCTCCCGGTGTCAAAACCCGGGCAGACTGCTGCAAAACATCTTTCAATTCATCTAGCTCTCTATTAATTTCAATGCGTATCGCTTGAAAACTACGTGTTGCGGGGTGCTTATGCTTCTCTCTCACCGGCACCACATCTTCAATCAGTTCGGCTAATTGTCGGGTCGTTGTAATAGGTGATTCTGCTCTTTTTTCGACAATTGCATGAGCTATCCGTCGAGCAAACCGCTCCTCGCCATATTCAAATAAAACCTTGACCAGCACCTGCTCTTCAACGCTAGCCAACCACTGTTCTGCTGAAATGCCTGCATTACCATCCATCCGCATATCCAATGGCCCATCGCGCAAAAAACTAAAACCTCTTTCCGGATTATCAAGTTGCGGTGAAGACACACCCAGGTCCACCAAAATACCGTCGACCTTTCCTGCCAAACCCTCACTCTCGACTATATTTTCCAATTCCGAAAAACAACTATGTTTCAGCTTAAACCGCTCATCTTTAAGCATGGTTTGCGCATAATCTGAATCTATCGCATCGAGATCTCGGTCAAAGGCCAGCAACCGACCAGATGAACCCAACAGATTTAAAATTCCCTGACTGTGACCACCCCTTCCGAAGGTACAGTCCAAGTAAACGCCGTCTTTTTTAATGTCCAACTGTTGCAGTGCTTCTGCAAACATAACGGGCAAATGTTCCACTAACAAATCCCCTGTATTTAAAAAGATAAAGACCCTAAGTCTTCCAACCCTTCATTATCATCGCCATCAAGCCATTGATTTTCTTTTGCCGTCCATGCATCATCATTCCAGAGCTCAAACTTGTTAAGCTGACCAACAAGAACAATTTTCTTATCCATACTGGCAAACGTTCTCAGCTTTTCCGGCAAAAGCAAACGGCCCTGACCATCCATTTCACACTCAGATGCATTACCGATGACAAACCGCCTTAGCTTGCCGGCCATTTTATTTAAAGTAGGTAATTTACTAATCGTTTGCTCAAGCTTTTCCCATTCAGGAAGTGGATAAAGCCACAAACAACCGCTTTCTCCAACACATCTCTCGTCTACAGCTACCGTTACAACCAACTGACTGTCGCAGCATTCCTGTAATTCCTCCCGATAACGGGTGGGAATTGCAAGACGCCCCTTAACGTCTAAATTGATTGAACTAATGCCTCTAAACAAGATTCACCCCAATATTCCCTAAAATATCCATTTTTTTCCACTTTTTACCACTTAAGCTCACTATAGATTTCTAATATCCCCTAGTCAAGGATGATTTCACTTAAAAATATATCTTTTTTGACAATGACTTAGGTCACAATCGAACAGGCGCCAAAACATGCCAAATATGGGGCAATAAATCCCATGCTTTATCAAAAAGTTAATTGATCTTAGTAAGAAAATACTTTAACGAAGAAGCGCACCAAAAATTCAAACCTTTTTGATGGAAATAAGAAGTACATCGAGGATCTGCCGCAATATTTACCGGGCTGGTTTTGATACAAAATTTAAGTGAAGAAAGAAAGAGTCAGCCTGTAAGCCGGGTTCTGTCTAGAACAGTCATTCATCTAGGCTGCAGGTCACCCTGCAGCTCAAGCAATCTACCCAGGAACCGCGCGGGCCACGCGTCTGTTCCCCTATTTGATCTTGCTCCGGGTGGGGTTTACCATGCCACTCCTGTTACCAGTTGCGCGGTGCGCTCTTACCGCACCTTTTCACCCTTACCGGTCACAAGTGACTGGCGGTATATTTTCTGCGGCACTTTCCGTAGGCTCACGCCTCCCAGGCGTTACCTGGCACCCTGCCCAATGGAGCCCGGACTTTCCTCCATTCTATCTTTCGATAAAACAGCGACTGCTCAGCCGACTCTTTCAATGTGCAGTATATCACAATTTTTCACACGGATCTGATGTATGCTAATTTTATAGGGGACAAAAACAAGCAAAACCAGTCATCGTATTAACGCCAATACTAAGCCTCTTTCTCCTTCTCCATATTCAATGCTGCTTGATACAACAGTTTTTTTCTAACTCCGGTAATTTCTACCGCCATAGCAACCGCTGTTTTAATCGAACATTCTCGCAACAAAATACTCAGTATTTTTTCCTGTTCAGGGGTAATGACTTGTTCTTTTTTATCGATAGTAGCGCCATCAACAATTACAACAAATTCACCTTTCCTCATATTGCCATCTTCTTCCACCAGCTTAAGTGCATGACCCAAGCTGGTTTTTACGATGGTTTCATGCAATTTGGTTAGTTCCCTGGCAATTACGATCTGACGATCCAGCGGTAACACTTCCGCCATATCCTTTAATGAAGCCAAAATTCGATGACTAGACTCGTAAAATACCCAGGTTGTCGGACACCTTAATTTTTCATTAAAAAATGCTTTTCGCGCTGACGAGGTCCTCGGCGAAAAGCCTTCAAAGGTAAATTGCGTGACTGGCAACCCTGCAGCGGATAATGCCGCAATCAACGCGCAAGCTCCCGGCACAGGTATCACATCTAAACCCGCATCCTTGACCATTTTCACCAGCGGCATGCCCGGATCACTCAACAACGGCGTTCCTGCATCTGAAACCAGAGCAATAGACTGCCCCTCCCGCAGCTTTTCCAACAACCCGGCCGAGGCCTTATCTTCATTGTGCTGATGCAATGAAATCAGCTTATTGGTAATACCGTAATGTTGCAGCAACATCTTCACATGCCGGGTATCTTCTGCGGCAATTAAATCAACCTGCTTTAATATTTCAACTGCTCTAAAGCTAAAATCTGCTAAATTACCTATCGGAGTAGCAACAACGTATAATTTGCCGTATTCACTTGACATTCGATACTCTCATATGAATAACCTCTTAAATTTAAAGTGCGCCCAAAGCCATGTGTCGCCATTATTGTGCGCCCTGCTGCTCTGCTTGTTGTATCTTTTCGGTTGCGCGCCAGCGCCCGTCAGCAGCCCACCACCTGAAAAGGATGCACTAATAACCGAACCGCTTATTCAATACGAACAACCAGAGCAGATATCTAAATTATACCAGCATCCAGTCACACCCCTGTCCCTCGAAGAAAATCAACTTCGTTTGCAGGCCCTCGATTCCTTAATTCAGGGGGGGGATAGCACTACCGCAAAGCAAGAAGCCGATGCCATAGACCCATCTACACTATCGCCCCAGCAACGCACTCAATTGAACTTACTTTATGCTCAAATCATGCTCAGTCTTGGAGAAGCTGAACAAGCCATTGAACGCCTGTCACTAATTCAGTCGCAACAGCTTACCCTGGATAATCAAATTAAATATTTTCAATCGCAGGCATTTGCTTTTTCATTAGCAGGGAATCCACTCAACAGTGCCAAATCAAGAATAGTTCTACACCCGTTATTAAGCTCTCCAGATCAACTCAAAGAGAATCAGGCCGCCATCCTTGAAGCATTAAGCCTGGTGCCTGATTCTGAGTTGCAAAACAATCAACAGTCATCAACGGACACCTTGGCTGGCTGGATATCTTTAGCCAAAATATTAAAACTAAAAGACCAAAATACTGCCGATTTTAATACCGAAATAACGCAATGGCGCGTAACCTTTCCAGAGCATCCCGCTAATCTGGCCTTTTTAGAAGAGACCCCGGAAACATCAGGCAACGCATTCTTGCCGCCTAAATCAATCGCGATTTTCCTACCCGAATCAGGATCTTTTGCTAAAGCCGGCAACGCTATCCGGGCAGGGTTTATGGCGGCCTATAATCATTCGGACAGCAATTCTTATAAGCCTCGTATCCACTTTTACGACAGCGAACAGTCGATTCCGCCTGCTTTGTATAACCAGGCTGTCGCAGAAGGTGCCGACTTAATTATTGGCCCACTTAGCAAAGAACACATCCAAAACCTTGCGGACTCGGTCACATTTACCTCGCCCGTGTTTGCTTTAAATCATATTCCAGGACTGCAAAAAGATAATCTCTACCAGTTTGGCCTAAGCCCGATCGATGATGTTGAGCAAATCACCAGCAAAGCACGGGATGATGGACATCAGAAAGCCCTGCTGTTCATTCCTGAAAACGCACAGGGCAAACGCATTGCCGATTATTTTGAAGAAAACTGGCAAAGTCTCGATGATGCTATTCTGGAAACACAAACCTATAATCCAAAAGAAACTGACTTTTCATCCCCCATTAAAAAACTGCTCAATCTGGATGAAAGCGAACAGCGTTACAATAAAATTCTTGCGTTAATACCTTCGGCAAAATATACCCCTCGAAGACGGCAGGATGCTGATGCCATATTTTTAAGCGCTTATAGCGCAGAGGCTCGCTCCATCAACCCCCAATTACAGTTTTATCAGGCAGGCGACATACCTGTTTATGCGATGCCCAATGTTTACGCAGGACAAGTCAATGCATCACTGGAT
>JBAZTN010000027.1:0-23393 GCA_041661895.1 Methylobacter sp.
GACCAATTGCTTAAATTTGTGGCTGAGCGCCTCCGCTCTGCGACCCGAGTGGAAGATACGGTGGCAAGAATGAGCGGCGACGAATTCATTATCCTGATTGAAGGAATGGAAAACCGTGACGCGCTGGAAACCGTGAGCCAAAAAATTCAGCAAAAACTGTCTGATGGACTTCTGATCGATGGCAAGCTTATCTGTGCGCGTACCAGCATCGGGATAGCCACGTTTCCAGATGATGGCGACAATCCGGAAGCCTTGATCAAGCAGGCGGACATGAGAATGTACGCAGATAAAAAAAACAAAAAGTAAATCTTCGTTTAGTTTGGGCAATAGTTAGGCAAAAATTCTACAAAGCAGCCATACGCGCGTGGCGTCCCATTTGGCTGAAAGGTTATTGAAAGCTTCGGGTAATAGAATAGGTTTCGGTAGCCGTTCATTCCTCCTCATGTCTTTCCTGGGGTACAGTCGTCTTGCTCCTTTCGGCCGGTTGGGTTCCCGTGCCTCAGTATTGAACAGTTACCATGCTTATCCAGCATCGTCTGCAAAGTTAAAGCATTAAAAGGCGCAGCGCATTCTGCGTCATTGTCGAAATAAACATGCACTTCCCTACCCTCCTTTAGCCATTGAGTAATACGCTCAGCCCAATCCGCCAGTTCGGCTGCGCTGTAGGAAGAAGCGTAGGTTCCTGTGTGTCCATGCAGGCGGATATAAACCAGGTTTGAGGTGACTCGATCCCACATCGGCCAAGTTTCGGCATCCGACAGGCATACAGCGATATTGGCTTGAGCCAGCCTATCCGCCGTTTCATCATCAAACCAGGATGCGTGCCTGAATTCTATGCTGTGACGCACTTCAGGCCACTGTTTCAAGGCGTCGATAAAACCTTGGAGCCGGACCAAGTCCTTTTTCAACCGGCCGGGCAGCTGCCACAAAACCACAGCCAGTTTTTCTCCCAGCACTTCGGCATGGTTTTTCTCAATAAGCACCGATGCCGCTGGATCTAGCAGTTTTTTGTTATGCGTTAAATAACGATTGCCCTTTAATGCGAACCTGAATGTTGCCGGGGTTGTGTCGAACCATTTTTTAAATGTGGCGGGGCTTTGCAGGCGATAAAAAGTACCGTTAACTTCCACCGCAGAAAAGCGTTCGGCGTAGAATTTCAGCCAGTCTTTTCGCGCGACGCCAGTGTAAAAACAGTCTTGCCAGTGCTGATAACTCCAGCCGCTAGTGCCTATGTATAGTGATTGCATATTAAAATTCGTTTTTTTATATCCTCTCCCCAACCCTCTCGTAGGAGAGGGTGTAAAGGTGAAAATTTTTGAAGTCCCTTCAATCTTTGATACAAATCACCGGCTCCAGTCGGATAGGAATGGAAAATAAGCCCTTGGCGGGGGATACAAGTAATTTCCCATAAATACAGTGCAATACGCCACACTATTACACCTTACGGACTTTTCTCGGACGGATCGCGTGCCATTATGTATCGTTTAAACTTCCAGCTCAATATATAGAGCTGGTGCAAGCCATGTTAGCCGGGTATTTCGATACATTGGAGGTAGGGTAATTTTGTGGAGATACCTCAGGGTCTGCCCCCTGTTTTCACTGCGGTTTAGATAGGTGACGGGCACAAATCTCGTCACCAAACCCCGATCGAGTCTACAACGCGATTGCTAAAAGACGTAAACTAGCGGAGGATCGCTTAGCCCGGCGTTAGGCGTTAACGGCACCGACATAAAATGCTGTCCCGTCGCAATATAATCTCCTTGCACCGTGAACTGGTGCGCTGGATTGTTCAGGAATCCTACTGGCGGCTGGTTCGCCAGCGATGCATTCACATAAACGTTGTAGGGTGGAATCGCCGGATCGGGAGCCGTGGCTTGCTCGCCGGTTACCCATGTGACACCTGTGTTGTTGTTCATTACACTGACGTTATTTATTTGTGGCATGGTTTTCTCCTAAAAATAAAAAGTGTTGTTTCATTCGTCCACTATATTAAAGTGAAGCACTGGTTTAATCCGATTCGAATCGTTATTGTGGCATGGTGTGTTGATTCATAATGCGTAACGTTCTGATGATGTCAATAAATCAGCGCTATCTCATGGTAAAAGTTATTTCTTGCAACGATAAAGCTGTTGCCCGATCTAGCTGTCTAAGGCTTATTCCAGTCTACGGCCTTATGGATTCTATCTAAAAGTCCGTGAAGTTGAGCAATAGGATGGGCTTCCTTCGCAGCCCATCCTATCGTGCTAGACAGTTACGAGAACGTAGCAGTGCGCGCTGCTATATCTATACCTGTGCACATGCGTCCGGTATAAGGACCGCCAACGGGACCAACCGGATACTCGGCATGGAGGTGGATTAAATCAGGATTGCTCAAATTTTGAACTGTGACAGGTGCATTAAAATTGGCTGCATAACCCGTGCATATAACTGCAGTTCCTGCCTCATTTTTAATTTCTGCGTTGCTCGGCAGTAGTGGTGCAGGGTCTTGGGCTTGAGCATGGGCTAGGGTTCGCGGTTGACCCATTACTAGAGTCGTTGCGCTCGGTGTCACAGACCAAGTACCATCTACATTGTAACTAACATTAAATGTCACAAATCCCGTAGTTGCATTGCACAAGGCAGCATTTATCGAAGAAGTCGTAAAGTTAATAACAGTACCAGGTTTGTAATCTCCGGTCTGTACATAAAACTGTAGTACAGGCTGACAATCAATGTTTTGGTTTGGCTGAGCAACAACGAAATTGGAAAGAGTCACTATACCCGACGGAGATTGAGATGCCGATCCTGCATTATAAGGAGTTACAGTGGGATTATATTGGGCAGTGACAATTCGAAAAGAACCTGTTTGTGGCCCAGTGGTAGATGTCGGTGGTGTCAATCCTAACGCTGGAGATATTATCATATTGGTCGTGTTATTCGTTGGGGTACCGCCTGCTGCTGGTGTTAAGCCTATCGCTCGAATTGCAGACGAGTATCCAGAAACCGCCCCTACTGCTGGGGGAACTATTTGCTGCTGAACGCCGGCATAGAACTGCTGAAGCATCGTAAATGTTGAAGAAGAACCACCTTGAGAGCTCGGTAGTATACCCTGACTCCATAGGCTGTTCGAATATACCTGCGGACCCCCAGTGTAAATAGCAGGCTGTTGAAATACAAAGAAGTTTTGAAAAGAACTACTGTTATTTACTATATTAATTGTGAACAAGGTAGCCATGATATTTCTCTCTTTAAAGTTAATGGGAAGAATTACTATCTTTATGATGTGAAACAGGACAATTGCAACATATCATCAGCTGTGACATTACTTGACGGTGATCTGTAAAAGCCTTTGAACAATGACGACTCAACTTAGAGACAATCTTTGCCGGATTGTTAGCACTGCCTTGGTTTCGGTTTAAACAATAATGCCTACCGACCACTAGCGTAAGTATCGTTAGGTAACAATCCGTAGGTGTTACGGTAACATTACGGTTGGAGCGATTTGATCAAGCAAGCTGGAAATAGTGGACTGTAAAATCAGATACGGCTGCGCAACTTGAAATACAGTTCGGCGAAGACACTGTTATTCCTGACTCAGAAAGCTTTTTAATGAATCACAAATAGATAAGGCGATCTCTTCCTGAACTGTAGTGGCAAAAAAAATATTTCGATCAAATTGTTCTGACCAGGCAATACAACCTACTGAGATATCAATCAAGCGGATTGAAGTTCTAATGCGTTCGGCGTCGATTCGTACGCTTCCTTCTATTAAGTGGTTTGCTCCAGCGCTGCAAGTACTTTTTAAACACCAGCTTGCGTTATCGGCATCACCGGATGTGAGAAAGGAATGCGCCACCATTATTTTTCCAAATTCTTTAAATAACTGATGCATGAGTTCCTCATTCAAGCCTTGCGTAAAAGGCACGCCATCGCCATGATAAGAAATGCTTTTAAATGGGTAAATTGCTAACATAGAGCCCTGCTTAAAGTCGGTGTTTACAGAATTCAACCGCCGGATTATCGGCATGTAACGGCCTACTGGAATTGATATTTCAATGTCGGAATCCGCTCCCACGGTCGCGTAATACACTTTAAGTTTTTCACGCAAGCGGCCGACCTGAACCCGGACAATAGGATCTTCACTGGGATTATAAGTAGATGCATCTCGATCAAAGACCTCGATGCCAATGGCATATTCATTTGTGTCTCTAACAGCGCCGGAGATCGCTTTTTTGACAAGATAACCCAACAAGCGGCTCATGCGCGGTGCTTTAATAAACATATCATTTACCAAAATCGTCTCAAGGACTGCTAAAACACCAGCCTCCGAAATAGTAGCTTCCTTCGTCATCCGATGGCCCTCAGGATAGAAAACAGATCAGACCATTGAACTGATGGTCTTGCGGAAACGGATATCGACAAGAAAACCCAACAAGCGACTCATGCGCGGTGCTTTAATAAACATATTATTTGCCAAAATTATCTCAAGGACTGCTATAAACACCAGCCTCCGGAATAGTAGCTTCCTTCGTCATCCGATGGCACTCAGGATTGAAAACAGATCAGGCCATCAAACTGATGGTCTTGCGGAAACGGGTAAGCGCCAGAATGAAGAAGACGCAGCCGGTCGCGGTCAGGGCGAGAACCTCCGGCCAGAAGATGCTGAAAATCGCGCTTCTTTTGACCAGGAGATTGCGCAAACTGGCTCGATTGACAGTGTCATTCAGATGCTGATCGACAAAAACAGTAAACGCGCAACCAACGACAAGAGTTAAGAGCGCCTGAATGTACAGCCAAAATCAAAAAGGACCAAGTACAGCATAGTATCGATACAATGCTGGCGCAAGGCTGTGAATCGGCATTCAACTTTATTAATTCGGAACAGTCAATCTCTGTAGTTCAACGGCCAAGTCGCGGCTCAAACGATTGAGACATTCGTTGAGGGCTTCCACAATAATTTGATAGTCAGAGGCTGAAGCCGAAGCGCGGTAAGACACCTGCCGGTTCACTAACATTTCCTCTCCGCGTGTTATATGCCATTGCGCAGTCAAAACAGCCTGTCCTTGCGGGTCTGCATGAAACTCAAGAATGCTGACGGACACCCGGAAATTCGCCCGTTCCGCCGCATTTGAATTATTAGTGAACTCCACCTCCGCCGGCACCAGAAGCGTGAGGTTTTGGGCCAACACACGGCTGATATTGTGATCCAGCGCCTCGGTCCAGCGATTGAGTTCGCTCAATTGATAAGCATTTTTGCCGGTGGCGGTCACAATCTGGGGCCTGTCCACATAGTGCGGAATGCGAACAGACGAAAGGATGATAACGGGTTTTTTGGTGGCTCCGGCTGGTACTTTGTGCCCGAGGTCACTGATCGGCTCCAGCATATAGAATTGTGAAGGAGAGCTTGCCCCGCCTATGCAGGCCGCCAGGGACAGGAGCAAAACAGACAGCAGCGGAATAAAAACGAGCCGGTTCGCATTCATGATCAATTTCCTCTAGTTATCTTTTCCTGTAATCACCGCTTCCGGATGGCGCTCCAGATAGTCGGCCAGATCCCTGACGGAGCGTGCGGCATCTTTGACCGCTTCCAGGGTTTCGTTCAATGCCGATTCAGGCCCGACGGCGCCGCCCAGTTTTGCCATTGAATCCCTCGCTCTGTCAAGGGCGGCGGTTGCCGCAGTCAATGTCTTTTCGGTGTTGGCGACTATGGGCTTGAAATCCTTGATCAGTGTGTTGGTGTTAACCATTGTCTTGTTCGTATTGACCAGCAACGGTTCCAGATTATGATTGAGCGTCTTTACCGTTTTCTCCATTTCCTCCAAAGTATTGGCCAGGGCAGCACTGGATTTCCTGACATCTTTAGAAGCCATAAAGTCTTTGATTTCGCGCAAACTGGCTGATAAATCCTTGACTATATCTTCCAACGGCAACTCGTTTAGTTTCTTTGCCACTTCCGAGGCGGTAGTGCGGAGCACGTCCGCAGTGGTTGGAATGGCGGGAACTTCCAGTAATCCCCGGTATTCGAGACCGGTAAACACAGGCGGTTTATCACGATGCACATCGAAGTCTACATAAAGCAGCCCCGTCAATAGACTTTGCATCTCGAGACGGGCACGAAAGCCCGCGGCAACGAGCTTGTCCCGGTTCGCCTCCCGCTCTTTGCGAGTCATCGCTCTGGGAAAAGCCTTGCCTTCTGTACCGGTTAAACTATTACGGTCGATCTCTATCACTACCGGCTTATATATTTTTTCAGCCTTCGGATCAATCTGCAGAGTGATTTCCGTAACTTCGCCGACTTTGACGCCCTGCATTTTTACCGGCGCGCCGATCTCGAGCCCGTTAAGCGAGGAATCAAAGAAGATCACGAAGGGGACTTTATCGGCATGCAAAAACCGTCCGCCGCCGAATATGAAGACCGCGACCAGTAAAAGCGCTAAAGCCCCGACTGTAAAGCCGCCGATAGCGACAGGATTGATGGGTTTACTCATGGCAAGGTTGCTCCCTTCTAAGCCGACTTATCGACATTGCTTTCGCCTCGGGTCAGAAATTGAATGATTTTGGCATCGTTGGATTCGGCCAACAGCTTTTTGGGCGAACCGGTCGCCAGCATGGTCTTTGTCTCGGGATCGAGGAAAACCGAGTTGGTACCGATGGCAAAAATGCTCGCCAGCTCGTGGGTGACGGCAACAATGGTCGTACCCAGCGTATCGCGCAGACTGACGATCAGATCATCCAGCAGTCTGGCGCTGACCGGATCGAGTCCAGCCGACGGTTCGTCGAAGAACAGAATTTCGGGATCAAGCGCCATGGCTCGGGCGAGACCGGCTCGTTTTTGCATGCCGCCACTGAGCTCCGACGGGTAATAATCCTCGAATCCCGCCAGACCGACCAGAGCAAGCTTGTAGGATACGATGTCACCGATTTCACGGTCACTCAACTCAGTGAACTCGCCCAGCGGCAAGGCGATATTTTCGGCCAGCGTCAGGGAACTAAACAAGGCGCCACTTTGGTATAACACCCCAATGCGCCGCATGATACTGACACGTTCCTCGTCGCTGGCATGCCAGAAGTCCTGTCGATCGTAAAACACATCGCCTTTGGCAGGCCGCTGCAGGCCGATCAAATGTCTGAGCAAGGTACTTTTGCCGCAACCGCTGCCACCCATGATGATGAAGATGTCGCCATGCTCGATAGTGAAATTCAGATCCCGCTGAATCACGAAATCGCCGTAAGCCATGGTCAGATTTTTTACCGTGATATGTGGCGTATTCATGGCTTGTCCTGTCATCGGTCAAATACCGAGCCGATCACATACTAATGTAATCACCGAATCGGCAACCACGATGTAGACGATGCTATTCACTACGGCCGTTGTTGCAGCATCGCCGACAGCGGAAGCACTGCGTCCGCACTGTAGGCCGCGCATGCAACCGGCCGTTGCAATCAGCGTTGCGAATACCAGGCTTTTTACCAGGCCGATGCCGAAATCGGTCAGATCCACGGCTTTTTGGATTTCATTGTAGTACTGGATCAAGGATACATCGAACGCACTGACCGTGACCAGCGCCCCGCCCACAATGCCCATCAGATCGGCATAAAGACAGAGTAGCGGCATCATCAGGATCAACGCCAGCATGCGCGGCAGCACCAGAAATTCCATCGGCGATATGCCCATGGTTCTGAGGGCGTCAATCTCGCTATTGACGTTCATGGTACCCAGCTGCGCAGCGTAGGCGGCACCGGTTCTACCGGACATGATCACAGCCGTCATTAGCGCTCCCATTTCGCGGACCGTGCCCAGGCCGACCAGATCGGCGATATAGATCTGAGCGCCGAACATGGCCAGTTGCACTGCGCCGACAAAAGCCAGAATCAGCCCCACCAGCAAGCTGATCAGCGTCACGATCGGCAAGGCCGAGGGACCCGCGTCCTGTATGCACAAGGCCAAATCGACGACACGGAAGCGTGCCTTGCCTCGAATCAGCGCCATGGAAGCCAGCACGGTCTCGCCGATAAAAGCGATCAGCCCCTTGGCGTCTTTAAGGCCATTCAGGACCGCCTTCCCAATTTCGGCCATTGTGGATTTTTTTTGTGCTGTCCGGCGCGCGCCGGCCCGTTCAGGAACCGCGCGCGCCAATCTGAGCAGCGCCTGTACGCCTTCGGGTAGTCCGGACGCATCGACTTCGATGCGCTGGGCCTGGCAATAATCGATGATTTTGAGGAGATAAGCCGGCAACCGGCTGTCCCAGCTTGCAAGCTCATGCGCCCGCAGTAAAACGAGCCTCAGATTCTTAGCGCCCCCCAAATCCGCCAGCACCTGTTCGACCGGCTTGACCGCCGCTTCATGACTCCAATTGCCGGTCAACTGTATAGCCACAGTCGAATCGTCGACCGGAATGAAACTGACTTGGCCCGATACTGTTCCGGCAGCGTTCATAGCATTCTCCAGCGAGTATTGTCACCAAAGTATACAGCCGCCGCATACCGGACGTTAGGGTTTTTTATTATGCCTATCTTTAACATAAATCGTTTCTACTTTAAGAAAAGTCCTTAATTTTTTCGAAGTGTTATGCCATCGAGCTAATGGTCTTTCGGAAGTGGCCCAACGCAAGTACGAAGAAGACGGCACCGATCGCTACTAAAGCAAGAAACTGCGGCCAGACGATGCTGAAACCCGCTCCGCGATAAAGAATGGCCTGCGCGAGCGAGACGAAATGGGTGGTTGGCGCAGCCAGCATGATGTTTTGCACCAGGACGGGCATGCTCTCGCGCGGGGTGTATCCGCCGGACAACATCTGCAAGGGCAGCAGCGTGATGATCATCAGCAGGCCCATCTGCGGCATCGAGCGCGCGACCGTGCCGAGAAAGATGCCCATCGAGGTGGTGGCGAACAGATGCAGCGCCATCCCCAAGACGAACAACCCGATCGACCCTTCGATGGGCACTTCGAGTACCCCCTGCACGACGAAGATGAGCGACACCGTCGCCACCACGACCACCACCAGACCCATGGCCCACACCTTGGCCATCATGATTTCGAACGGGGTCAGTGGCATGACCAGGAGGTGTTCGATGGTGCCGTGCTCGCGCTCGCGGATCAGCGCCGCGCTGGTCAGGATGATAGACAGCATGGTGATACTGTTGATGAGCTCCATCACCGAGCCGAACCACACCGAGCTCAAATTCGGATTGAAAAGTGCGCGCACTTCGAGCTCGACGGGTAAGGTGATGACCGCTCGATGTCCCTGCACGAAGGCCGCCACCTCGCCATTGACGATGGTCTGGATGTAGCTGTTGCCGATGAAGGCCTGCGACATGCGCGTGGCGTCGACGTTGAGCTGGATCGTAGGCCCACGCCCGGCCAGCACGTCGCGCTGAAAATCAGACGGGATATCGAGGACGAAAGTGTACAGGCCTGCGTCCATGCCGGGGTCGGTGGCATACTGGTCGATGATCACCGGTGTCAAAAAGTGGGGCGGAAAGAAGGCGTTGACGATGCGCGACGATAATGGCGAGCGGTCTTCGTCGACGATTGCGATAGGCGCCTTGTGCAGCGATTCCGGCATGCCGGTCGCGGTCAGGTATACCTGAACAGTGAAGGAAAACAGGATCAGCACCAGCATCAAGGTGTCGCGCCCGAGGCTGCGCAATTCCTTGACGCCGAGATGAAAGATGTTGAGCAGGGTGTGCATGGCTAACGCTCCTGTTTCTTCAGCAGCAAGACGCTCAAGGCGACGATCACCGGAATTGCGAGGGCGAGCGACAACAGTGACGAACCGAGGTCGGCGAAACCCAGTGCCTTGGAAAAGGTGCCGCGGCAGATGGTCACGAAATGCGTGGCCGGAAAAATCTCGCCGACGAAGCGCGCCCCACCCTCCAACGACGACACCGGGTCGATCATGCCGGAAAATTGCTTGGATGGAATGATGGTGGCGATCGATGTGGCGAAAATGGCGGCAATCTGGCTGCGGGTAAATGCCGAGATCAACAGGCCGAGGCCGGTCGAGGCCGTCACATAAAGCAGCGCGGCCACAGTCAGCAGCAGGAAGCTTCCCTTGATCGGCACGCCGAAAGCGAACACGGCGAGCGCGCAGACTAAGAAGAAGTTGACCATGCCTAAGGCGATGTAGGGCAGTTGCTTGCCGAGGAGAAACTCCAGTCTGGTGACCGGCGTGACGTACAGGTTGAGGATGGAACCCAGCTCCTTTTCGCGCACCACGCTGAGCGCGCTGAGCATGGCCGAAATCAGCATCAACAGCATCGGAATCACCGCCGGCACGATGGCCGGCAGACTCTTGACGTCGGGGTTGTAGCGAAAGCGCGTCTCGATGGCCATCAGCCCAGCGGGGATGTGTCCCGTCGCATGACGGCGAGCCTGTTCGAGCAGCCAACTCTGGTGCATGGCCTGCACATAGCCGAGCACATTCTCGGCGCGGGAGGGCATCGCCCCATCTATCCACGCGCCGATCCTGACGGTGTCACCGTGCTCCAGATCGCGAGCGAAGTTGGGCGGAATCTCCAGAGCCAAACTCAGTTCGCCGCTGCGCATACGACGGTCGAGTTCGTCATAATCGGCTATCGGAGGTTGGGTGATGAAGTAACGCGAGCCGCCGAGGTCTAGCGCGTAGTTGCGACTGATCATGGTCTGGTCGCGGTCGAGCACGGCAAAACGCAGGTTTTCAACATCCATGCTGATGCCGTAACCGAATGTGACCATTAGAAACAGCGTACCGAGCAGGGCGATCAAACCGCGAATGGGATCGCGGCGCAGTTCCATGGCTTCGCGAAGGGTGTAGCTGAACAGGCGTAACAGGCTGAAGCGGACATTCGGCTGGACGGGGTGGCCGTATGTCCGGGCTGGCACGCTTGCGGACGGTGTCGGGGTTTCGTCCGCAGGTTCGTTGTCGAGGCCGCTCGCTTCCTTCAGGTAGCCGATGAAGGTGTCTTCCAGGGTGGCATGGCGACTGTTCTTGACGAGTACGGCGGGGCTATCGCTGGCCAACACCTTGCCGGCGTGCATCAGCGAGATGCGGTCGCAGCGCTCAGCCTCGTTCATGAAGTGGGTCGAAATGAAAATGGTGACTTTGTCGCGCCGTGCGAGTTCGATCATCAACTCCCAGAAACCGTCGCGCGCCACCGGATCGACGCCGGAGGTCGGCTCGTCGAGAATCAAGAGATCCGGCCTGTGAATCACCGCCACCGCCAGCGACAGGCGCTGGCGAATTCCAAGCGGCAAGGCGTCTGGCAGAGTGTCCATGACAGAGCCGAGCAGGAATCGTTCCGCCATCTCAGCGACACGGACGGGAATTTCATCTGCGGGCAGGTGGAACAGCCTCGCATGCAGTTCCAGGTTTTGCCGCACGGTCAACTCAGAATACAGCGAGAACGCCTGTGACATATAACCTACGCGCTTGCGCGTGGCCAGATTGCCGGCGTCGACGACCTGGCCGAACAGTAGCGCATCACCTTCGCTCGGTTGCAGCAAACCTGTGAGCATTTTCATCGTGGTCGACTTGCCGCAGCCGTTGGAGCCGAGAAAACCGAAGATCTCTCCGCGCTCGATGCGCAAACTGACGCTATCGACGGCGACGAAGTCGCCGAAACGCATCGTCAGACCGTGCGCCTCGATGGCGATTTCCTGTTCGCCACCCCCGGTGTCGCGTGGCGGAATTATAATTTCCTTGTGACCCTTGCGTTTTGCTTCCGGCAGCAGGCTGATAAAAGCCGACTCCAGAGTATCAGCACTGGTCAGCGCGCGCAATTCTAAAGCCGTACCGGTGGCGAGGATTTTGCCTGCATCCATCGCCACCAGCCAGTCAAATTGTTCCGCCTCGGACATGTAGGCGGTCGAGACGAGCACGCTCATGCCTGCACTACGGGCCCGCAGACGATCGATCAACTCCCAGAACTGGACGCGCGACAGCGGATCGACGCCGGTGGTCGGTTCGTCCAGCACCAAGAGGTCTGGGTCATGGATCAGTGCGCAGCACAAGCCAAGTTTTTGTTTCATGCCTCCCGAGAGTTTGCCTGCGGGGCGGTCACGAAACGGCGCCAGACCCGTGCTATCGAGCAGTTCTGCGATGCGCTGATGGCGCTCGGCCTGCTCGTGACCGAACAGACGGCCGAAGAAATCGACATTCTCGAACACCGACAACGTGAGGTAAAGGTTCTTGCCCAGCCCTTGCGGCATGTAAGCAATGCGCGGACAAACAGCGCGGCGATGCCCGGCATCGGCAATGTTTCCGCCCAGCACCTCGATACGCCCTTCCTGCATTTGCCGCGCTCCGGTAAGGAGCGACATCAGGCTTGACTTGCCCACGCCGTCGGGACCGATCAGTCCGACCATGCGATTGGCGGGAATATCCAGGCTGAGGTCGTCGAGAGCGAGGTTGTCGCCATAGCGCAAGCTGACACCCTGCACACGGACGACGGGTTCAGTGAGCGTACCGATGTTCATGGCAACAATTTGATCTCAAGCTCAGGAGGCCATGCGGCGGCCGGGTCAATCTTGACATAGGCCATGCCGGGCAAGCCGGTCTTGACGTATTCGATATGCCGCTTCAACAGCTCTGGATCGATCGCCGCTCGTACGCGGAACATCAACTTCAGGCGTTCGCTCTCGGTCTCCACCGTTTTCGGCGTAAACTGGGCGACGCTGGCGACGAAGCTGGCCTTGGCCGGTATCACGTAATTCGGCGCGGCGTCGAACACGAGGCGGATGTCGCTGCCCAGTGCGACTCGGCCGGCGGCCTCGGTGGGCAGGAAGAAGGTCATATAGACGTCGGACAAATCCACCATGTTGAGCACACGGCCACCGGCATCCAGCACTTCGCCGGGTTCAGCGACTCGATACTGAACGCGGCCGTCGAGCGGCGCCTTCAGTTCGCTGTCATCGATGTCAGCCTGCAGGCGCGCGACTGTCGCCT
Organism: Methylobacter sp.; assembly: GCA_041661895.1. Taxonomy (GTDB): domain Bacteria; phylum Pseudomonadota; class Gammaproteobacteria; order Methylococcales; family Methylomonadaceae; genus Methylobacter_A. Next base: position 12,906 of record JBAZTN010000027.1, read on the forward strand.
TAGCCGCCTCAATCACCGATTGCGATTCCACCACCTGAGATTTCGCCGCCTCGATGCCAGCCTGCGCCGCTGCGACCTGGGCTTGCGCCGCGCTGACAGCCGCCTCTGCACCCAGCACCCTGGCGCGGTTGTCATCGAATTCCTGTAGCGGCATGGCGCCTTCGCCAATTAGCCTTTGCGAGCGCTTCAGGCGTTTACCGGCGGCGGCGAGTTCGGCGCGGCGCTGGGCTACGACCGCCTGTGCGGCGTTATGTTCGCTCTCGCGCTGGGTGACGATGGACTTCGTCGCCAGGTAGGCGTTCTCTGCCTGACGGACCTGAGCCTGCGCTTCAGCCTGCTGGGCGAGCAATACTTGCGTGTCCATGCGTGCCAGCACCACGCCGGCCTTTACGAAGTCGCCTTCCCTCGCCAGGATTTCGACGATGCGGCCGGGCGTTTTGGTGGCAATGTCGATTTCGGTCGCTTCGATGCGGCCATTGCCGGAGACAATACCTGCGGGCAGGCCAGACGGACGCAAGACCCACCACACTATGCTCGCCGCAGCGACTGCGATGCAGGCAAGAACGAGAGTCAGCGTCGATTTTTTCTGTATGTACATTATTCCCTCAGGGAGATTTCCGGCGGTTGGGCATTTGCGCCCCCACCCAGTGCTTTATACACGGCAATCAGGTCCGTGGAAGCTTTTGCTTCAGAACGGGCCAGTTCGATTTCTGAAACATAAAGGGCGCGCTGGGAATCCAGCACGTCCAGAAACGATATGACGCCTTCCTGATAACGCAGTTGTGACAGCCGGACAGATTCGCGTTGATCCTCCACCGAGCGGGTCAGCGTCTGCCGCCGCATTTCCTCATTGAGGTAGCGGCTCAGCGCCGTTTCAGTTTCCCTAAGGGCTTCGAGCACCGCCTTCTCAAAAGCCAGATAGGCTTCCTGTTGTTGCGCCTTGGCCAGGTCGATACCAGCGCGGATGCGGCCGAAATTGAGCAGAGGCTGTAACAGGTTGGCGCCGGTGCTGTAGGAGAAGGCAGCCGATTTGAACAAGCCTTCGAGATCGGTATTGCGCAGCCCCAAAAAGGCCGACAGCGAGACTTTCGGAAATAGCTCCGCGATCGCGGCGCCTTGCAGCGCAGTCGCGGCGGCAAGCCGGCGTTCGGCAATGCGCAGGTCGGGGCGGTGACGGATCGTATCCGCCGGCGAGGCAAGTATCTCCCGTCCTGGGGCTGCCGGTACTGCGCTGGGTTCGTTCAGATCGGCCGCAAGCGCGCCGGGCTGCCGCCCTACCAGCACTTCCAGTTGTCGAAGCTCGGCTATCACCCCGGCTTCCAGGGCGGGAATCTGTGCCATCGTGTTTTCGGTCTGAGCTCGCGCCCGCACCGCGTCGTGCCGGGTGCCGACGCCTTCACTAAAAAGCCTCTCCGTCAGTTGCTGCGTGTGTTGCTGTGTCTCCAGATTGGCGCGTGTAATACGCATTTGGTTCTGAAAGCTGCGGTATTCGATATAGCTGCGCGCAATGTCGGCTGTCAGCGTCACCAGGGCTTGGCTATACTGCTCCTTCGCCGCGTCCAGATCGGCGGAGGCCGCCTCCACCAGTCGTTGCTGGCGACCGAACAGGTCGATTTCCCATAGGGCGTCAAAACCCACCTCGAATAGGTTGTAACGGATGCCGGGCGCCAGTCCGGGTAACGGGTTATCGTTGCGCTGGGCGCCCGCCGTTACGTCCACTCTGGGAAACAGTTCCGCGCGGGTCGCACGGCGCTCGGCGCGGGCCTGGTCGATGCGGGCCATGGTTATCTTGAGATCCAGATTGTCCGCCAAGGCCCGGTCCATCAGGCGGTCAAGCCTGGCGTCGCCGAAACTTTTCCACCAGTTTTTCAGGGTTTCCAGTTCGACGGGTTTCAAGCCCGGGGCTGGGTCTTTTCCTGCCTGCCAGCGATCAGGGACTGTGGGTACGGACTCCCGGTAATCAGGGCCTACGGTACATCCGCCGAGACCAGCCAGGATGCATAACCAGCCAAACTTAGGTGTCATGGTTATGGCCTTTGCGGAACAGGGAAACGGTGGTGGGTCGCGCCGAAAATGGCCAGTCGATTGTAGAGAGAATTGTGTTAATGGCATCGTTCAAACAATTTCCTTTGCTTAGAATGTAGCGTTAGCAGTAAGACTAAACCACAGCGATTAGCAAGGCAACAGAAGATTATGAACCTATCTGTTCTCCTTAAAGCTGTGCTTGCCCAAAGGCGCATATGCGCTTTCTAAGAGGCATTCCAGTTCCTCTATTTAAGTCGGTATCGTGTACTGGCTCACGGTTTCAACCCTTGATACAAATCACTGGTTCCAGTTTGGCGACTTTTCTGGCTAAACCTGCCCGGTCGGCAATATCCACCACCGCACCGACATCTTTATAAGCTAACGGTGCTTCTTCGGCGACACCGCGCATGGACGGACTGCGAATAATAATGCCTTGCGCCGCCAGTTCATCAACCACCGCCCTACCCCACCATTGTTTGGTTGCCTTGCTGCGGCTCATCGCCCTCCCCGCGCCATGACAGGCTGAACTAAACGCGCGCTGTTCGCTTTCTTTGGTTCCGCAGAGAACATAAGAACTGGTGCCCATGGAGCCACCGATCAGCACCGGTTGCCCGGTCTCTTTGAATACGGGAGGCAAATCGGGATGGCCTGGGCCGAAAGCGCGGGTTGCGCCTTTACGATGGACGTACAGCGCTTTTTTTTGTCCATCAATTATGTGGTGCTCCAGCTTGCAGGTGTTGTGTGAGACATCGTATAGCAAACCAAGATGGATGCCGGGGAATACCGTCGCGACAGCCTGCCGGGTCAGGTGGGTGATAATCTGGCGATTGGCCAAAGCGCAGTTGATGCCCGCCCGCATCGCGCCCAGATATTGCTTGCCTAAAGGTGAATTTAATGGCGCACAGGCCAGTTCCCGGTCCGGCAAGACGATCTGGTACTGAGCCGCTGACATCGCCATGTCTTTAAGGAACTCGGTGCCGATCTGATGGCCCAGACCTCTGGAGCCGCAATGAATGCTGATGACAATATCATCAACCCGTAAACCGAAAGTTTTGGCGACTTCCCGATCAAAAATCTCCGTAACCCGCTGCACTTCCAGGTAATGATTGCCGGAACCCAGGGTGCCCATCTCATCTTTTTGCCGCTCCCTGGCTCTTGGGGAAACGTAATGGGGGTCGGCACCGGCCATGCAGCCATGTTCTTCAATGCGCTCCAGATCCTGCTCTTCGCCAAACCCCTGTTCGAGCGCCCATTTCGCTCCTTTCATCAACATGCCGTGCATATTTTCATGATTCAGGTGTATCTTGCCTCTGCTGCCGACACCGGCTGGAACCGTGCGGTATAACGCATCCGCAAGAGCCTGTTTGTAAGGCTGCAACTGGTCTATATGAAGGCCGGTATGCAAGGTGCGGACACCGCAGGAAATATCAAAACCGACACCACCTGCCGAAACCACCCCGCCCTGATCGGGATCAAAAGCGGCGACACCGCCGATCGGAAAACCGTAACCCCAGTGTGCGTCAGGCATGGCATAGGCGGCCTCAACGATGCCCGGCAAGGTCGCGACATTGGTGAGCTGTTCGTAAACCTTCTGGTCCATATCCTGCAGCAATTGGGCGTCGGCATAAATGATCGCCGGAACGCGCATAGCCCCGAAGGGCTTAATTTCCCAGCAGGTTTCGTCCCGTTGTATAAATTGACGGATATCCATTGCATTTCTCCTTTAAACATCGACAACACATTGGGCGACCCACGAGCTATCAGCTTGCTGATAGACACGCAGCTCGGTAAAAGTCGCGCCCTTGATTTCCACGGCGGGTTGGTGTTTTTGCCGGTCAACGGCTTCGCCAAAGGCGGTCGCCGATAATTTGCCGTTATCAATAACGACCTCATAGCGATTGAACAGTAAACCGTGTACAGACATTTCATAAATCAATTCATTGAGCCAGCTGACTAATAGCAGTTCACTGTCGGGCGCTTCGCAATATATGGAGACGACTTTTGATGCCGAAACCAAGTCAAGATTGGTGACCACGGCGGTCATCGCGACAGCGGCTTGTTCGAACGCCTGTTCAAGCGTTGGAGCAATGCCGCGTATGCCGATGTCCGCTTCGTGTTCAAAATGTTCCCAGCGGGGTGTTGTCGCTTTGTTGTTCAATGGCTGCCTCGTCTTATAAATGGTTTAAAAAAACATGTCAGGCAGAATTTAATATCAAATAGATGCTAATCCCCACCATCACCAAGCCACTGATTAGTTTAAGCCAGCGCCCTTCCTTTTCCTGAAGCCGCCGTTGGCTCAGCGTGATGATGCCAATGGCTAAAATTATAATGTCATCGAACATATAGGCCAGATTATACAGCAGTAAATAGCCGTAATAGCTCATGCTGTCCAGCTGTTTCAGCGTCAGAATCCGTGTGTACAGCGCGGGAAAACCCGAGGTACACATGAATTCGACAATCTGCACCAAAACAGCCAGCAGTACCGCCCCGATCAGAGCGCCTACAAAATTCTTTGCCTGGAGAATTTGCCGGATACGGGCATAAATGCCAGGTTTGGCAGCATCGGGAATCGACAATGAAACACCCTGGCCGTAAAACCAAAAATCCTTGAGATTAATCATCCCGGCCAGCAAGGCAATGGCTGCAATGATGATTTCCGAAAATCGGGATAAACCGATCAGCAGGAAGAGATTGAGCCAGGCCACCATGAAAATGAAATAAACCAAACCTTCCACGGCGACAAATGTACCGGCGATAGCGAACATCCGTACCCGATCATTCATAGACACGAGCAACGAGATCATGAGCATTAATACCCATAGAGAACAGGGATTAAAACCGTCAAGCAAGCCCATTGCCAAGGTGAACAGGGGTAAACCAACCTCGTCCAGCGACACTCTGTGGCCAAGGAAGTCGATGTATTGCGCTGCCTCACAGGACGAGGATTCCTTAATTTCGCAACTGCCCAATGTATCCTGTATTTTTGGCGTTTGTAGTTTTGCAAGCGCGTTACGGATAAGCTGACCGGTGTTGGTCTCCTCTGAATAACCAAAGATCAATTCCCTGCCAACCTGAAAAGCAGGCACTCTTACCGCCCTTATACCCTGTTTTTTGGCGATGAATTGCAATCGCTCCAGGGCGGAAGGCTCCTGAATTACGTCGTGAATAATGATGCTCAGCACGGGTTGTTCGCGTTTGAGAGCCTGTAAAAACGCCTTTGCGTCAGCACAATGTGGGCAACCCTCTTGCACGAAGACCACAATATCGGCAGATTCGTCGGCTTTTGTTGGCAAAGCGGGTATTACTCCGGCGTATGCCATCGAGCTAAAGCCGAAAGCTGATAACCATATAAAAATAAAAAGCCATCGGCTGATAAACAATCCAGGTATCGATTTCAAGAATCCCCCTCGGGCTATCGTCCAACATACGCGGCATGGATGCAAAACGATATTTTGCAGAATAACGATTCCTCAACTAAGCGCTATTGCGAAGTTGGCAAATATGCTTGTAGCAGAGTTGCAGTCGCGTACTGAGAATATACTATCAATGAGCTTAGACAAATACGTAGTTTAACTTATTGAAACACGGTCATTTCCTTAGAAATCGTGGCAGCTAAAATGCCCTTTGTTCAGTTCATGCCATTCCCTGCAGCTGCTTTGGGCAGAAATAAGCGAATAAAAAACTTTTCTATTTCAACCAGTATAAACACACTCGAGGCAACGGCAACAATCACTTGCCAGGTATGCGCGTCTAAATCAACAGTGCCGAATAACACTTGCATGGGCTGCCAATAAGTGAAAGCCATTTGAAATGCTATCAACAGCAGGACAGCTAGCCATACCAGCCGATTGCCGAACAGCCCATGCAGATTGAGTACGGAATGGTGCAGATAACGGCTATTGAAAACATAAAACATTTCAAACATCACCAGCGTATTCACAGTAACAGTCCGCGCTTGCTCAATTGATGTACCTTGTGAGTGCTCCCAGAGGAACAGACCGAAGGAACCGGCCACCATAATCAGCGACACAAACACAATGCGCCACGCCAACAGCCTCGAGAGTAACGGCTCCTTTGGCTTTCTGGGCATACGAGTCATTATATTTCGCTCCGGTGGTTCAAAGGCAAGCGTTAGCGATAACGTCACCGCAGTAATCATGTTTACCCATAATATTTGCACCGGGGTAAGCGGCAATGCTTCACCCATGAAGATGGCCGCGACGATGATCAATGCTTCACCTGCGCCGGTAGGCAAGATAAAAATAATAGATTTTTTCAGGTTTTCATAAATGCTACGGCCTTCTTCAACGGCATGGGCTATGGAAGCGAAATTGTCGTCTGCCAACACCATTTCACTGGTTTCCTTGGCGACCTCGGTACCTTTTTTACCCATCGCCACGCCCACATCGGCACGCTTTAACGCCGGGGCATCATTAACGCCGTCACCGGTCATCGCCACCACCTGCCCGTCCGCCTGCAACGCAGTCACCAAACGCAGCTTGTTTTCCGGGCTGGTACGGGCAAAAACATCGATATTGCGGGTGGCTGCTGTAAGCTCACTATCGGTCATCCGATCCAGGTCTTCTCCGCTCAGCACCGAGCCGTCACCGATATTAAGCTCTACGGCAATCGCGACAGCTGTCGCCGCATGGTCGCCGGTAATCATTTTGACCCTGATCCCGGCGTTCTGGCACTTGAGCACAGCTTCAACAGCTTCGGGGCGCGGTGGGTCAATCATGCCGACAATGCCTAGCAATGTCAGCCCGGTTTCAATATCGGCAAAGCCAATTTGATTCTGGGAGGAAGGCACAGTCTTGAACGCAATCGCAAGCAGGCGCTGACCACCGCTCGCGATTTCATCCATCATTTGATGCCAATGGGCAACATGAATCGGCACATCTTCGCCATCAATGCGTTGCAGGCTGCACATGCCAAGCACCCGTTCTGGTGCGCCTTTGATAAACACGAATGCATGGCCGCTATGGTCGTGATGCAGTGTCGCCATATAACGATGTTCAGATTCGAACGGGATAATGTCGGTACGCGGCATTTCCTGATTGATAAAATCAGGGTTCATCCCCGCTTTGTGCGCCAGGGTAACTAATGCGCCCTCGGTAGGGTCGCCGTGCACAATCCAGTTGTCGCCTTGCAAGGTTCCATTCCCGAATTTGTGCTCCAATCTTGCGTTATTGCACAAAACAGCAGCCCGAATCAACTCATGCAAATACGGATGATCTTCTACAGGTGTTATTTCATCGCCTAATTCAACCCCCCCGTGAGGGTTATAACCGACGCCTTCTACAGTAAACAGTTTGTTATTAACGAAAACTGATTTAACTGTCATTTCGTTACAGGTCAGAGTGCCGGTTTTATCGGAACAGATGACGGTGACCGAGCCCAAGGTTTCGACAGCCGGCAAGCGCCGGATAATGGCATTGCGCTTGGCCATGCGTTGTACGCCAATAGCCAGGGTAATGGTCATAATAGCCGGCAAACCTTCGGGAATGGCGGCCACGGCAAGTCCTACCGCCGACATAAACAACTCGGTCAAAGAAGAGTGCTTTATAGTCCAGCCATAGGCGAACGTAGCCGAGGCCAGCATGACAATAGCAAAGGTCAACCACTGGCTGAAGCGAGCAATCTGCCGTAGCAGCGGCGTGGTCAATTGTGGAACCGTGCGCAGCATAGAGCTGATGCGGCCGATTTCGGTTTTGTCGCCGGTGGACACAACCATGCCAAGCGCAGTACCGTAGGTAATCAAGGTGCCCGAGTAAGCCAGACAGAAGCGATCTCCGAGTGCGGCATGGATACCGGTAGCGAGGGTATTTTTTTCGACGGGTAAGGATTCGCCGGTGAGCATGGATTCATCGGCACGCAAATTTTTGACCTGTAAAAGACGCAAATCAGCCGGCACTTTGTCGCCGCTTTCCAGCATGACAACATCGCCTGGAACCAGTTGTTCTGCAGGTATCAGGAAATTCTTGCCATCACGCCGCACCATGGCTTGGTGAGTGAGCATATTGCGTATCGCATCCAAGGCTTTTTCCGCCTTGCCTTCCTGAATGAAACCGATCAGTGCATTGATCAACACCACGCCGACAATGACACCGCTGTCCACCCAGTGTTCAGTGGCCGCCGTCACAACGGCTGCAACAAGCAACATATAAATGAGTACATTATTAAACTGACTGAGGAAGCGCTTAAAAGGCCCGCGACTGGCTGCCGGCGTTAGCCTGTTGAAGCCGCATTGCGTCAGTCGCAGCTCTGCCTCCTGCCGGCTTAAGCCCTGTTCAGTGCTGGCCAAAATATCACAAATTGCATCAGCGGAAATCGCATGCCAAGAATGGCTTTCTGAGGGATTTTTTTTATTAATCATTAATGATCTCGTTATGATTATTTGCTGATGTTACGCACTGTCCACGAAAAACACAAAAGCGCGAAAAAACTTTATAGCGCAATGCGTTCTAGGTTAATTCAATGCCTGTACTTAATGCACTCCTGAAGTTACAAAAAGCACAGATAGTCAAGTTTTCGTCTTGTTTTCCTTATGTACAGTGAACTTATAAGAATCACACAGGCTTCCCGTTTCTGCAACGCATTCGCAGTCTCGTCTGCACTATGAAGGCTCGGATAAGCATTGTGCTTTAAGAAAGGATTAATGTGTTCAATCCTATAATTGATAAAGTCATAGGTTTTCGCTGGAACTAATCTGCTGCAACACGAACCGGTTTTTAGACGCTTAGCGACATGGATTATGGCTCGGTATTACCGAAGCTAAAAATCTGGAGTTCATGATCGGCGCAATCAGGTCGCGGTAGCCAGAGTATCCGCTTTGTGTACTAACTGTTTCTATTTGGATAATCGTTGGCGCGTGTTTTGAATACACGGGTAATAGGGAGCATATCTACAATGATGAAAACACTAATACCGAGCCGCTGTATACCCTATTAATCAGCGTCCACGGTTTGATTCGAGGTCGCGATCTGGAATTGGGACGCGATGCGGATACCGGGGGCCAAACCAAATATGTCGTTGAGCTGGCTAAAGCGCTGGCAAAACAGCCGAATGTCAGGCGCGTGGATTTGGTAACGCGGCGGATAATCGACAGCGAAGTCGGCGCCGATTACGCCGAACTCGTCGAACCGTTGGCGGAAAATGCGCAAATAGTCCGCATTGAAGTGGGTCCCGAAGCGTATATCTGCAAAGAAGAGCTTTGGGACCATCTGGATAGTTTCGCCGATAATTTACTGACGTGGCTGCATCAGCAGCCGCGTTTGCCGGATATTCTGCACAGCCATTATGCCGATGCCGGGTATGTAGGCGTGCATCTTTCGCACTGGACTGGTTTGCCTTTGATCCATACCGGCCATTCTCTGGGACGCGATAAATGTCGCAGGCTGCTGGCTAACGGCAGACAACCCGAATCGGCCTGTGCGCGGGCGACTTTTAGCCGACTGGTTTCGCGCCCGGAGGTAACCCTGGCTTATGTTAGCGGTCGGCACCGCGAGTTGGTTGAAGATGCTATCCGGGAATACGAACTGCCGTTGCCCGATTGGGTCATCGGCGATGTCGGCACGACTATTTACCAAGTGCGTACCGGAGAATGGCGGCATTGGTCTGAGTGGGAGCAGGACATCGCCAACGATTGGCGAGGATTAACTGCTAAATATTTACGACCTTTATTTGCCGATTTATCGTCTTTACGCCTACAGGATGAAGCCAAGCAAAACCGCCATAAACTCAGCTATTATCTGCCCTTGTTAACGAACATCGACACTCTGCAACGAGAAATGTTGTGGCGACTTGAAACGCAAAAGGTGGCGGCCAATTTAATCTATAGTGTCGACGAAGCGACATCGATGGGCCTGTTGGATGTGTTACCCGCCCACGCCACGAAACTCCATGCCCTGGAATTTTTAATGCAACATCAGGGCTTCGATTATGCCAACACGGTTTTCGCTGGCGGCAGCGGTAACGATTTGCCTGTACTCGCCAGCATGATTCAATCCGTACTGGTCGCCAACGCCGACGATGATGTTGTCGAGCAAGCCAAAACCCAAGCCCAAAAACAGGGATCGATGGCTGCATTTTATTTGGCGCAAGGCAGTTTTTTAGGCATGAACGGCAATTACAGCGCGGGGATTCTTGAGGGCTTCGCTCATTATCACCCAGACACACGGGTTTGGATGGAACAAAACCATGAACAATAACCCCATTTTTCATATTTTCGGCGAAGTGTTGTTCGACCATATTTTCGGTTTTTTAGATAGGGTACGCTACGGTGAATTGCAAAAACCGAAAAACGTGACCGTTCGAGTATAAATGTACAACATTGGTAGGTTCTGTTGACGTTTCACCAATCAGGTAGAATTTACCGTTTTGGATGGCATGAACAGAATAGAGTTAAGCGATGAAGAGTGGGTAAGGCTATTACCATATTTAAAGAAGCTAGCGGGGATTCAT
>JBAZTN010000028.1:0-9697 GCA_041661895.1 Methylobacter sp.
AATACTGCGGATTCAAAACATCGGGTGCGCAGCCCCCTTCCCTTCAAGTAATTATTTCATTGAACCCAATGCTGCGCTGAATCAGTAGCTTCCGCAGATTATGTCTCATGAATATGCTGTAAGCGCTATGTTTTTATTGAAAAACAGCGCTTAATCTCCTATGCTCCATACTAAGGTTTTGATTCAAAATGTAACCTTATTCTAATTCACTTCCACGGAGGCTGTATGAAGATTGGTATTCCTAAAGAGATTCACGAAGGCGAAAAACGCGTAGCTACTACGCCTGAAGCTGCAGAACAAATTATTAAACTGGGTTTTTCTGTTCTTATCGAAAGCGGTGCGGGTCTGGGTGCAAATATTTCTGATGACGCCTACAAAGAAGTGGGTGTAGAGATAGTTGATAACGCTAAAACATTATGGAAAAATTCCGATATTGTTATGAAAGTTCGGGCGCCTGAACGACATCCTGAGCTGGCAATAGATGAAATTGACTTGTTATCCGAAGGCGGCTGTTTAATCAGTTTTATATGGCCCGCTCAAAATGAAGAGTTAATGCAGAAACTGGCGGCCAGAAATGCCACAGTACTTGCTATGGACAGTGTTCCGCGTATGTCCAGAGCGCAAAAGCTTGATGCACTCAGCTCCATGGCCAATATCGCAGGTTATCGGGCCATCGTCGAAGCCGCCCAGCATTTTGGCCGGTTTTTCACCGGACAAATTACCGCCGCAGGTAAAATTCCGCCCGCCAAGGTTTTAGTCATAGGTGCAGGTGTCGCAGGTCTTGCTGCCATTGGCGCAGCAAAAGGCATGGGCGCTATAGTCAGAGCCTTCGATACCCGGCCTGAAGTAAAAGAACAAATTGAAAGTATGGATGCCGAATTCCTGATGCTGGATTTCAAGGAAGAAGGCGCCGGCACCGGCGGCTACGCCAAAACCATGTCCAAAGAATTCATTGAAGCTGAAATGGCACTGTTTGCCAGGCAAGCGATGGAAGTGGACATCATCATCACAACGGCGCTGATTCCCGGCAAACCAGCTCCCGAACTGATAACAGAAGGCATGGTCAAATCCATGAAACCGGGTAGCGTTATTGTCGATCTGGCCGCTGAACAAGGCGGCAATTGCGCATTGACCGAGAAAGACCAGGTTGTCGTCAAACATGGTGTGACTGTTATCGGTTACAGCAATTTACCCAGTCGCTTAGCCAATCAGTCAAGCCAGCTTTACGCAACCAACCTCAGACATTTACTGACCGAACTGTGTCCGGAAAAAAATGGCGAAATCAACGTCAACATGGACGACGAGGTCATACGCGGCGCTACTGTCATAAAAGAAGGCAAAATTACCTGGCCCCCGCCGCCACCGAAATTGTCTGTCACCGCGCCTCCGCAAACGGAAGCGCCGGCTTATGCCGCGCAGGAGCCACCTAAGGCGCATCCCATCAAACAATTGTTACCGCTTATTTTGGGTGGACTGGCGTTATTTGCAATAGGTGCGGTTGCTCCCGAAGCTTTCATGTCGCACTTTACCGTTTTCGTGCTGGCCTGTTTTATCGGTTATCAGGTGATCTGGAATGTATCGCCTTCGTTACATACCCCGCTAATGAGCGTTACCAACGCCATTAGCGGCATTATCGTCATTGGTGCGTTGGTACAAGTATCGACGCCTGACAGCACTATCAGTATCTTGGCAGGGCTGGCCATATTCATCGCATCCATCAACATCGCCGGGGGCTTTTTAGTCACCCGCCGCATGTTGGAAATGTTCAGAAAATAAGGAGATTATGATGTCACATAGTTTAGTCACCATGGCTTACATTGCCGCCACCATTCTTTTTATTTTCAGCCTGAGCGGGTTAAGTAAGCAGGAAACCGCCCGCAGAGGTAATTATTACGGCATGCTGGGTATGGCTATTGCCATTGTCGCTACGGCGCTAGGCGGCCTCGTCACCAGTTACGGGGTATTGTTGGGTGCCTTAGTGTTGGGTGGTGCCATAGGCACAAGAGCGGCGTTAAAAGTTGAAATGACGCAAATGCCGGAATTAGTGGCCATCATGCACAGCTTGGTGGGCATGGCTGCAGTATTGGTAGGTTATGCCAATTTCATGGATACTTCCAACCCTCTTGTTGGTGTAGAAAAAACTATCCATGAAGTTGAAATTTACATTGGCATACTGATTGGTGCGGTCACATTTTCGGGATCAGTGATTGCCTTTTGCAAACTCAGTGAAAAAATCAGCGGCAAACCTTTGTTGTTGCCTGGCCGACACTGGCTGAATTTAGTTCTGTTGATTTCCGCCGTCGTTTTAGGTGGGATATTTTTGCAACAAACCGAAAGCGGCGCCGGCATCCTGCCTTTGGCAATAATGACCTGCATTGCCCTGATTTTTGGCGTACATATGGTCATGGCTATTGGCGGTGCCGATATGCCGGTGGTAGTGTCCATGCTCAACAGCTATTCCGGTTGGGCGGCTGCGGCAACCGGCTTTATGCTGAGTAACGATTTACTGATTGTTACTGGCGCATTGGTTGGCAGCAGCGGCGCTATTTTGAGTTATATCATGTGCCGTGCGATGAATCGGCATTTTCTGAGTGTGATTGCCGGAGGCTTTGGTACGGCGTCGGGCGGTGAAGCAGCAGTTATTGAAGGCGAAGTGCAGCCTATTGATGCGGAAGAAACCGCACAATTATTGTTGGACGCAAAAAACATCATGATCATTCCAGGCTACGGCATGGCGGTCGCCCAGGCCCAACACACCGTTAATGAAATCACCAAACTGTTACGGGAAAAAGGCAAAAAGGTCGGATTTGGTATCCACCCGGTGGCAGGAAGAATGCCCGGTCACATGAATGTATTGTTGGCTGAGGCCAAAGTGCCGTACGACATCGTTTACGAGATGGATGAAATCAATGAAGATTTCCATAACGTTGATGTTACCATCGTCATCGGCGCCAACGATATTGTGAACCCGTCGGCGCTGGATGACCCCAATAGCCCAATTGCGGGAATGCCGGTGCTGGAATGCTGGAAAGGTAAAACCACTATCGTACTTAAACGCAGCATGGCGTCAGGCTATGCCGGCGTGGGCAACCCTTTGTTTGTGCTGGAAAACACCCGCATGCTGTTTGGCGATGCCAATGCAACCATGCAGGCAGTGCTGAAAGCGTTGAAGGGATAAAAGCTAACTGTCAGTTCCGACCCCACAGCAAGCGCAACTGCAAAGCTGGGGTCGGGGCTTTATCATTCACTTAATAACCACTTGCAAATAAGCAGGTTTGTGTATGAATTGATGGAGTATTTCTCACGTTGGATAATCTAAACTTACCCAGCGATTAATCCGACAACCACAGCTGCTGTCAGCGTTCCACCCACTCGCAAACCAATAGCGCGGCCACCGATAGCTAGTGCAACCACGCTCTTAAATCCTGAATTTACTGAAACTGCAATAAGGATTGCTTTAGTAGCGACACTAAGGTCTAGGCCTTGCTCGACCAAGCGTGGCATCGTCAGTGTTATCGGATCGACATCAGCGAGACCTGAGGCTGCCGCAAGAAAATAAGCGCCCATGTCACCGTAGTACATGATGAGCAACTTGGAGAGCAACATGACGACTAGTAAAAATGCGCCGAATTTTATCGCCATGCCTAATTGAAATGGATTTTTAAGCACGAATTCTTCATCGGCTCGGAAGGCACGAGCATTCAGCCATAATAAAAAAGCCATAAAATAAGTAATCCCGCTCATCACCAGCAAGGCGAGAAGTAACCCATGGAAGATTCCCGGATTAATTGCTGAAGATAATAGAAGAGTACGCAAAAACATAGTGGCACAAGCCGTTAAGATACCGGCCGAAAGCGCGCTTTCGGAAGCTGGATACGATGTTGCTAGCCGCGATAGGTTAACAGTAACGGCAGTTGAAGACACTAATCCGCCCAAGGCGCCAGTGAGTACCGGTCCGTGACGATTACCCACAATCTTGATCGCGAAATAGCCCATATACGAAACCGCAGCAATCAACACCACCATCCACCAGATGTGATAAGGATTTAAGGCTGCCCAAGATCCGTATTCTTGATTGGGAAGTATCGGCAACATGACCACGGAAATCAGCAACAACTTTAACGTTGCATACAATTCGTGTTCTTCCAGCTTGTTCATCCAACCATGGAGCAATGGCTTGAACCCCAACAATGAGGCAATTACTACAGCTGACGCCGAAGCTAGAATTATATGGCCAAAAACCGTTAGTGCACCCAAGATAAAGGTTATCAGTGAGGCGATAATACTGGTGATACTGAAATCTTTAAATTTGTCCAGACTTCTACTGTAAGACACTAGTAATACTGACGTCAGCGCCAAAAAAGCAAACCCCATCAAAAGGATTCCCGCTTGCTGAGCAAGCAGTCCGCACAGGCCACCCAGCAAGCCAATCAGTCCATAAGTGCGCAGTCCGGCAACGCGCATGCCTTCACCCCTGGTGCGAGCACGCCATCCACGCTCAAGGCCAATAAGCAAGCCGATGGCTAGTGCGACACCTAATAACTTGAATTTTTCAAGTTCAATCATCGTTGTTGACATTCATTGATGAGCGGAAGCTGCTTCGACTTTCCAACGTTATCTTTTACATTCATACAACACTTAAGGGTTGTCGGTCATAAGCAATAAAAAGCCAAAGCCCTTACAATTCCCGCGTCGCACTGAACTTGATATCAGGCCAGCGTTCTTCAGTCAGTTGCAGGTTTACCCGGCTATTGGCTACATAAACCAGATAGCCGCCGCCATCTTCGGCAAGATTTTCAAAAGCCTTGTTTTTAAATTCTTCCAGTTTGGCTGGTTTATCAGAGCTTACCCAACGCACGGTTGAGATGGGGACAGCGTCATAAACACATTCGACATTATATTCGCTTTTAAGCCTGAAGGCAGTCACGTCAAACTGCAAAACACCGACCGCGCCCAAAATAAGATCGTTATTTTTTAACGGCCTGAATAACTGGGTTGCGCCTTCTTCTGTCAGCTGCACTAGTCCTTTTTGCAGCGCTTTGGCTCTTAGCGGATCCTTTAACACCACGCGACGAAATAATTCCGGCGCAAAATAAGGAATGCCGCCGTATTTGAGTGATTCGCCCTGCGTGAATGTATCGCCGACCTGAATCGTGCCGTGGTTATGCAAGCCGATGATGTCGCCGGGGTATGCTTCTTCCACGCTTTTTCGGGTGTCAGCCTGGAAGGTAATGGCATTGGCAACCTGGATATTTTTACCGATACGGACATGATGAATCTTCATGCCCTTGTCGAATTTACCGGAACACACTCTTAAAAAGGCAATCCGGTCCCGATGAGACGGGTCCATGTTGGCCTGCACTTTAAACACAAAGCCGGTAAAGTTGGGTTCTTCCGGCAAAACTTCGCGCTGCTCTGCTTGTCTTGATCTGGGCGACGGCGCATATTCGGCGAACGCATCGAGCAATTCGATAATACCGAAATTGTTGATGGCTGAACCGAAAAATACCGGCGTCAGCTTGCCTGCCAGATAATCCTCAAGATCAAATTCATGGCTGGCACCTTTGACCAAATCGATTTCATCCCTGAGTTCTTCAGCCTGATCTTGCAGCAGTTCATCCAGTTTCGGATTATTCAAACCTTTGATAATTTCAGCTTGGGCAATCTTGCCGCCATGCTGGGCGCTGAACAGATGAATTTCATCTTTGTACAGATGATAAACGCCCTTAAAGCGTTTGCCCATGCCGATAGGCCAGGTCATCGGTGCGCATTTGATTTTCAGAACATGCTCGACCTCGTCCATTAGCTCAATCGGTTCGCGCCCTTCCCTGTCCAGCTTGTTGATGAAGGTAAGAATTGGCGTGGTGCGCAGACGGCATACTTCCATCAGGTTAATGGTTCTTTCTTCAACGCCTTTGGCAACGTCAATCACCATCAGCGCAGAATCGACTGCTGTTAAGGTACGGTAAGTATCTTCGGAGAAGTCTTCATGGCCCGGGGTGTCGAGCAGGTTAAGAATGCAGTCTTTATGTTCAAACTGCATCACCGAGGTAGTTACCGAAATACCCCGCTCCTTTTCCATTTCCATCCAGTCAGATGTCGCATGACGCGCCGCTTTGCGCCCTTTAACAGAGCCCGCAAGCTGGATGGCGCCGCCGAACAGCAACAGCTTTTCGGTGATGGTGGTTTTACCTGCGTCAGGGTGAGAAATGATGGCGAATGTGCGACGACGTTGCAGTTCTGAAAGAGTTGCTGACATGCTATTGATTTACTGGAAGACCTAAGAAAATCGCTAATTATAACTTATTTTTCAAGGTCATGTGTTTTCAATATATTGGACTAATGAGACTTACCTGAACAATGGATTTTGTTTGCGCAGTAAACTCCTGCCTTGCTAACAGGGTCGTTAATTATGAGCCAGGTAGGCAGGATTTTTTGCCCACAATTGGCTAGAGATCACTTTCTGGTCTGAGTTCGCCATAAGTTCACGATTTCTTCCACATCCAGATCATCCGGCCCTTCCCGCCAGCTGGTGAAATAATCCACGTCGTTACTTTTCGGTTCAGGATTCGGCTTGTAAATCTGCACGCGGGTAGGCAATGGTGCCGCTTCGCCTAACACCAGCGCTTCACCCCGCCCCAGTGAACTCAATATATCCGTCAAGTCACCCTCGGCTTCGGGCACCAGCCCTCTGATGTAGGCTTGATCATCTGGGTTGGTAGTTCGCAGGCAAATGAATGAGCTGCATTGCGAAAGCATGGTTTCCGACAATTCAGTAGGCCGCTGGCTGACGACGCCAATGGAAACGCCGTATTTGCGCCCTTCTTTGGCGATGCGTTCCATCATCTTTTTGGTACCCTCAAACTGGCCGCCTTTTTCTCTGGGAATGTAGGCATGGGCTTCCTCGCAGATCAGCGTAATGGGGAAGTCGCGCCGCAGGGGATTCCAGTAATTGAATTCGTAGGCCAGCCTGCCAACCTGGGCGGAAACAGCGGGCCTGACATCGGTGGGCACGGAGCTTAAGTCAACGACGGTGATATTGGCTTTTTTAGAACCCAATCCTACAAACTGGCGCAATAAATCCGCCATGCTTGCAGAGTTATTGCGAATTTTTGGTTTCAGTAAGAAGTCATAGCGGACATCATTGAACCGGCTTTGCATTCTGATCAGAAATTCATCGAATTGCCCGAACAAAGCCCCCTGCACTTTGCCGAAATCCTTTCTTTCTTCGTTGGCCGCCTTAAATTGCATATACATTTCAGCCAGGGAAAAATAGATGGGCGTGTCGATAGAAACGGTAGCCAAACCGATTTGCTTGGCCTCCTTGCGTTTGAGTTGCTGCAACACTTCGCGCATATACGACATCTGCATGGAAGCGCCGTCATCACTGCGGTCTATGAATAGATCCACCAGTTCGGCATAGGTCATCATCCAGTACGGCATTTCCATTTCCATGGCATCAATATAATTGACCTGAGTATCGGAAAAAGCCGATTGCAGCATTCCGTTCTCATCTTTCCAGCAATATTCGCCATGTAAATCCAGCATGATGATATGACTTTTTGGCATGGCTTTGATGGTGTTTTGAATCAGGCTGGTAACGGTCCAAGACTTGCCTGAACCCGACTGCCCGATAATGGCGAAATGCCGACCGAAAAGAGCGCGGGGATCGAGGCTTAAATGGTAATCTTTATGTGAAGACAATTGCCCGATGAAAAATTGATAATCCCTAAATTTCGAGAAAATGGCGTTTATTTCTTCCATGCCCACGGCGTAGACTTTAGCGCCGGGCGTCGGATAATGGCGCACACCTCGAATAAAAGCACCGTTTGCCTGAATCTCTCCCACCGGAATCAGGGATATAAAACGATCCGTTTTACGTGCATCAACACTGTTAAAACGGTCGTTTTCCCACATCTTGAACACCAGCGCCAGCACACCGATATTCGCCTGCCGGATAACAACATATGAACCGATGTGACCGGCCAGTATTTCCTCATCGCCGACTTTAATAATGGGGGAATCGTTTGAGTGTTCTTCAGCCATTCTGGCATCCATGCCATCGCCTCGGACTTCAGATAAATAGCCGATCAGGATGCTGGGTTGTTGTGCAGACATTGTTTGACTCTTGTATTTAAAAAAATAATACAAGCTTAGATCAGTTTCACAGAGTTGGAACTTTAATTCGATTATGCGTTATCTATCCATTCATAGAGTTCCGTCAAGGCTGGATCGCATTTGCAGCAGCTTGTACCACAAGAGGAGTCCACGGACAGTTTGCGCACCTTGCCTTTGCTTATCCATTTGCCAAGCATGCCCCGCAGGGCATCGGCATCCATATTGAAATGAGCGACTAAATCAGCCAGAGCAACTCGGCGTTGCTGTATTAAGTAGCCTCTCAAATCAGATAAAATCACTTGAAGACTCCTGGCTTGGTTTTACGACCGTTGCGACGGTATTTTTTCCGAGCAGCCACAGCCCGAACAATACTAATGAAAACACAAAAATCAATCCGCTTATCCAGACTAGAGAATACTCAGGGTGCTGGTTGTACGTCATCGTTTGATAAAAGATAGTTGCAGTCATATAAGCAATGCCGGTAGTCCAAAACACCACAAACAAAGTCCAATGAAAGTTGGTTTCCCGGTATATTGCTGCAGTTGCCGCGACGCAAGGCGCATACAGCAAGATGAATAACAAATAGGCAAAAGCGCCTGCCTTGCCATCAAAACTAAGCTGCATGGCGGCGAAAGTGCCGGTATTAACCTCTTGCTCGGTAGCGGCAGCATTGATATCACCCACAGCACCGATATTCAGTCCAAGAGGGTCCAAAAGATTATCCGCAACTTCGCGTAATTTTTCAGGCACCGTTAAACAGGCGTCAATCAAAGCCTGTTCAAGATTGAATGGCGCCTTGTCAGCGGCGCTTGAGTCAGTCGCTGCAAGCTGGCTGTACAAGGCATCCAGCGTTCCGACCACGGCTTCTTTGGCTAAAACGCCGGTAAAAATACCAACCGTTGCAGGCCAGTTGTCATTTTCTATACCCATAGGCTTAAACACCGGCGTCAGGCCGCGGCCGATCTCGCTTAACACCGATTTATTGCTGTTTTCCTGTCCGAATGTGCCGTCTGTGCCCAGCGCATTCAGAAAGTTCAGGACTAATACCATCGGCACAATAACCTTGCCTGCGTTGAATATAAATGATTTGAGCCGATCCCAGGTTCTTATAAAGACGCCGCTCACAGTAGGCATATGATAAGCTGGCAATTCCATAATAAAAGGTGCTGATTCACCTTTAAACATAGTATGGCGCATGATTAAACCGGTCAGTACCGCGACTGCAATGCCCAACAAGTACAAACCGAAAACCAGATTCTGGCCGCCGACGGGGAAAAATGCGGCGGCAAATAAGGCGTATACCGGCAATCTGGCGCCGCAGGACATGAACGGGTTCATTAGGTTGGTCAATATCCTGTCGCGCTGATTTTCCAGTGTCCGCGTCGCCATAATCGCCGGCACATTACAGCCAAAACCGACGATCATCGGCACGAAGGATTTGCCGGGCAAACCGATCATTCGCATGAATCTGTCCATGACGAAAGCCGCCCTGGACATGTAACCGGAATCTTCAAGCGCTGACAGGAACATGAACAAAAAGCCGACGATGGGGATAAAGGTGGCAACCACCTGAATGCCG